>CAYQXG010000060.1:0-18341 GCA_964421525.1 uncultured Sangeribacter sp.
TCGGCTACAAAGACGATGTAGTGGAAGTGAAAGATGGTTATGGACGTAACTATCTCATCCCTCAGGGCAAAGCCGTTATCGCATCTGAAGCTAACCTAAAGGAACTCAAGGAGAACCTTCGCCAGCGTGCGCATAAGATTGCTGCAATTCTTGCTGAGGCTCAGAGCCAGGCTGACGCGATAAAAGACGTTAAGCTCGTTATTGAGGCAAAAACAGGTCCTAACGGCGTTATCTACGGTAGTGTAGGTGCTGCCCAGATTGCAGATGCATTCGCTAAGCTCGGTCACAATGTAGATCGCAAGCTCATTTCACTCAAAAACCCTATCAAGGTTGTTGGCGACTATGTTTGCACTGTGAAATTCCATCGCGACGTAAACGCAGATGTTGATGTTTGCGTAGTTGCTGAGGCTACAGAGGAATAATATCCCTAATATTTTATAATAGATTCCATGCATGAAAGTGCATGGAATTTTTTTTGCATATACGGTTTTTTTTTATTAAATTTGTAGGCTCATACGCACTCTGCGTTAAATCATATTTAGTATTCCATTATGTCGCTTGGCGTCGAATTGAATCTGAAAAAAATTCTATATTTGATAATCAATAAAAACACTGTAGATATATGAAATTTAATGTTCATGGAAAGACTCTTCAGCAGCAGCTTGCAGCTGTAAGCAAGGTCGTAAACGCGAAAAACGCACTCTCGATTCTTGACAACTTCCTGCTCGATGTTAGGGATGACACACTCTTCATCACCGGATCAGACCAGGAGACTGTGATGACTGCAAAAATGGAAATCACTAATCAGGGCACAGACGGGAAGATTGCCATAAATGCCAAGCGCTTGATGGAAGTTGTAAAGGAAGTGTCTAATTTTCCCCTCACTTTTGAAATCGACGAGAACTCCGGCACTGTTGATCTTGTGTTCCCGGGAGGACACTTTACATTCATGGGAGTGAATGCTGCTGAATATCCCCAGAGTTTTGACACTGACGATTTAGCTGTGGAAATGTCTATTCCGGCAGAAGTTATTCTCAGCGGTCTTGACTATACACTGTTTGCCATAAGTACTGAGACTATCCGTCCAATGATGACAGGCGTATTCTGGGATTTCCATGAAAACGATATTACATTCGTAGGTTCAGATACTCACAAGCTCGTAAGATATATCAACAGCTCATATCATCCAAACCGTGAGACATCGTTCATTCTTCCTGGGAAACCGGCGGGAATTCTAAGATCACTCATCTCTAAGGAGATTGAAACAATAAAAATCCGCAAGGATGATAAGAGTGCTATATTTAGTTTTGGAGACTTCACACTTGGTTGTCGTTTTGTAAAAGGCAATTATCCAAATTATAACCGTGTGATTCCTCAGGATAATCCAAACGAGATGACTATAGATCGCCTTGGTTTGCTTTCTGCAATGCGTCGTGTATCTCTTTTTGCCAGTAAAGCATCAAGTCTTGTGAAAATGAGCATGGGGGAGAATTCTGTAGTGCTTCAGTCTCAAGATCTTGATTATTCCACTAAGGCAGAAGAACGCGTTTCCTGCTCTTACGAAGGTGCCCCCCTCGCAATTGGATTTAACTCAGTTTATATGATAGAAGTCCTGAATAATCTTCCCGGTGATTCAGTAGTGGTAAAACTGTCTGATCCAGGGCGTCCAGGTCTATTTATGCCATTCGAGCAGAAAGACGATGAGAATGTGGTGATGCTACAGATGCCGATGCAAGTGATTGAATAACCACACAATCTCATAACCCTATAACCCTAAGTTGAGCCGCGAAACTTAAACGAACAATTATGCAACTGAATCTCACGCGCCCCATAATCTTTTTTGACTTGGAAACAACAGGGACAAGTGTCACTGCCGATAGAATAGTGGAGATTTCTCTCATCAAAGTGTTTCCAGATGGTCACACTGAGGAAAAAACCAGACGAATAAACCCGGAATGTCATATTCCTGAAGAGAGTACTGCGGTGCACCATATCAGCGACGATGATGTCAAAGATGCACCTACCTTCCGACAAATTGCAAAGTCACTCCATGAATTATTTGCCGATAGCGATATAGCAGGTTTCAATTCCAATAAGTTCGACGTGCCGTTATTGATAGAGGAATTTGGCCGAGCTGGTCTTTCATTCGATGTTGCCGGTAGAAATTTTGTGGATGTGCAGGGAATCTTCCACAAGATGGAACAACGCACCCTCGTTGCAGCATATAAGTTTTATTGCGGTAAGGATCTTAATGATGCACATTCTGCAAATGCTGACACAAAAGCGACTTATGAAGTTCTTCTTAGCCAACTCGACAGATATCCTGAACTCAAGAATGATGTCAAGGCATTAGCAGAATTCTCAAGCGGAGGTAAAAATGTTGACTTGGCAGGTCGCATGGTATATGATGAAAACCATGAGCCTATATTCAACTTTGGAAAAAACAAGGGAAAGAAGGTGAAAGATGTAGTCCGATTTGAACCTGGTTTCATTCAATGGATATTACAAGGTGATTTCCCGAAGGAAACCAAGGACCAACTTCGTAGGCTACAATATGAATTTTCAAAGAAAAAAGGACAATGAACCGAAGCCTTGAGGGTAAACATATCGTATTGGGCATTTCAGGAGGAATAGCAGCCTATAAAAGTGCTTATCTCTTGCGTTTATTAATTAAGGCAGGTGCTGAAGTTCAAGTTGTCATTACCCCAAATGGCAAAGAGTTTATTACACCTGCCACTCTTGCAGCCCTGAGTGGTAAACCCGTAGTTTCAGAATTCTTTGCAGCAAACACAGGAGAGTGGCATTCACACGTTGACCTCGGCCTGTGGTCAGATCTTATGGTAATAGCTCCGGCAACCGCTTCCACAATAGGAAAGATGGCTTCTGGTGTCGCAGACAACATGCTGATCACAACATATCTATCAGCCAAAAGTCACGTTATGATTGCACCTGCTATGGATCTTGATATGTGGGCTCACCCATCTACCCAACGCAATATAGCCACTTTGGAGAGTGACGGAGTAGAAATTATCCAGCCAGGCTCCGGGGAGCTTGCAAGTCATCTTACTGGCAAAGGCCGCATGGAAGAACCTGAAGAAATACTGAGACGTGTGGAACTTCATTTCGCAAAAAAAATGTCGCTCTTAGGAAAAAATGTTTTAGTCACAGCAGGTCCTACCTATGAAGATATTGACCCCGTCAGATTCATCGGTAACTATTCGAGCGGGAAAATGGGATTCGCTATTGCTGATGAGGCTGCCGCCAGAGGAGCTGACGTGACGTTGGTGACTGGACCGGTTGCTTTACATACGGAAAGCAAGAACATAAAACGAGTTGACGTAAGAAGTGCCCGTCAAATGCTTGTGGAAGCTGAAAAGTATTTTGCTGAGTGTGACATTGCAATTTTGTCTGCAGCAGTTGCTGACTATGCACCTGAGGAATGCTGTTCTTCCAAAATAAAACGTGAAAATACAGACGGAATGACCTTGAAATTGGTGAAAAACCCTGATATCGCATCATCTCTTGGCGCTATTAAAGGAAACCGGTTTCTTGTAGGCTTTGCTTTGGAAACAGATCACGAATTAGATAATGCCATCAACAAGATGAAACGCAAGTCACTTGATATGATAGTTCTTAATTCCCTAAGGAATCCTTTGGCTGGGTTTAATAAAGACACAAACCAAGTGACAATTTTGAAATCTGATGGCTCAGAGAAAGAATTTCCTGCTAAGAGTAAAAGAGACGTTGCGAAAGACATATTCGATGAAATTGAGGAAAGCTTATCTTGATTAGTTGTTTAAATACAAATTATCTGATTGCACATATAATTATTACATTTACTTTCTTATATAGATATACGGGTATGAAAGGTGCTTTGAAATATTTGGCGGTTCTGGCGGGTATTATATTCCCATCGCTCCTCTCTGCCCAGGAATTGAATTGCATTGTGGAAGTCAATGCCCAAAAAATTGAAGGTGGTTCTAAATCTGTGTTTCATAACTTGCAAGAGGCTATGACGGAGTATATGAACGAAACAAAATTTTCCAATGCAACATTTTCAAACAATGAGAAAATTGATTGTCGTCTTTTCTTTACGGTAAGTGAATATACCGACGATAGGCTAACTGGTGATCTTCAAGTGCAGTTATCAAGACCTGTCTACAACTCCACATATACTACTACACTATTTAATTTCAAAGACAACAGGATAAGTTTTGAATATAGGGAAGGAGAACCACTTATATTCAATTCCACTTCAATCGACAGTAATCTGACTGCAATCTTAAATTATTACGCTTATCTATTTCTTGCTCTTGATTTCGACAGTTTCTCATTGAATGGCGGGGATCCATTCTATGAAAAAGCAGCATCTGTGGTTCAACAGGCACAGAGTCTTGGAGAAATAGGATGGAAGGCATTTGAAGATCCGAAGAATAGGAGTGGGGTACTCAATTCTTTTACTTCTCCGGCCACCTCCGCTTACAGGCAAATGCTCTACGATTATCATAGGAAAGGACTCGATGAGATGGTGACTTCTCCCGATAAAGGAAGAGCTTCCATCACATCCTCACTAAGTGCAATTGAAAAAGTATATCACGCGGATCCTATGTCGGCAGCTCTATCGATTTTCAGAGATTCAAAACTTGATGAGCTTGTCAATGTTTACTCAAAATCGCCTCAACAGGAAAGAGAATTAGTCTATAAATTGCTTCAACCCATATTTCCTTCTGAAAACGAACGTCTTGATAAGATTAGAAAAGGAGAGGATAATAATTAGAATAATTAAATTATGATCAGACAACTCTCAATACGCAATTATGCCCTTATCGACAGCCTGGAACTGTCGTTGACCGATGGTCTTACAATTATGACTGGTGAGACCGGTGCAGGCAAGTCGGTAATGATGGGAGCAATTTCACTACTGATGGGAGAGAGGGCTGACAGTAAAGTGCTTTCCAACAGGGATGGTAAAGCTGTAGTGGAGGGTGTGTTCGATTGTGTGACCGAGTCACTCAAAGAATCATTCGATGCCAATGATCTGGATTGGAACGAAGGACAAATAATCGTACGACGCGAGATTTCTTCAAACGGAAGAAGCCGAGCTTTCATAAACGACACTCCGGTGACACTTCCATTACTCACTGAAATCGCCGGTAGTCTTGTTGACATACATTCACAGAATTCCAATCGTCTGCTATCGCGTCCGGATTATCAGTTGAAAATTATCGATTCCATTGCAGACAATGCAGAATTGCTTGCGGAATATAAAAGTGATTTTTCAAAGTTTGTCAGTCTACGAACAAAAATCAAACGACTCCGCGAGGTGTTGGAAAAGAACAGGGAGAATAGAGAGTTTCGTTCCTTTCAGCTTGAACAACTGAATAAGATAAATCCACGTGAAGGGGAACTGGAAGACGTGGAAAAGGAATTTGATATACTCTCCAGTGCCGACGACTTACGCACCCATATAAGTTCTGCCTCCAATCTAATCTCTCTTGCCGATATATCGGCGCTTTCATTGATTTCAGAAGCTGGGTCAGAAATAGAGGGTATAGATTTTTCCCTTTTCGAAACTAAAGGAGAGCAAGATCAGCCAAGCATAGTTGCAAGGCTAAAGAACATATATATTGAACTTAAGGATATTGGCGATTCTTTGGCAAGGATTGCATCCGGTATTGAATCTGATCCGGTAAGACTCGCCAAGACAGATGCACGAATGCATGAGCTATATGAAGCTGTGAAAAGATTCAAGGTTGCTGATTATGATCATCTCGTGGGTCTATACTCAAGCCTGAAGGCGGAAAATGCAGGAGGATTCGAAAGAGTTGACGAACTGACTGCTCTCGAGTCTGAAGCTCGGGCGCTTGGAGATTCTCTCAAAGCTAAAGCAGAGAATATCAGTAAATCAAGAATAGCAGCCGCAAGAAAGTTCGAAAAAATGCTGGTTGAAGATGCTCGGCCGTTAGGTTTAAAAAACCTAACATTCTCTGTAAGTATGACCCAGGGCAAACTTACACCGGATGGTAAGGATATTGTTGATTTCCAATGCTCATTTAATAAAAGTCAACCGCTTATGCCATTGGCACAGACTGCATCAGGCGGTGAAATGGCAAGATTGACATTATGCATAAAAGCTATCACAGCTAATAAACTTAGGCTTCCTACTGTAATATTTGATGAAATAGACACCGGAGTGTCAGGTGACATTGCAGACCGAATGGGCTCCATGATGGCGAAAATTGCTAAAGGGATGCAGGTCTTTGCTATCACCCACCTTCCGCAAGTAGCAGTGAAAGGACAATCTCATCTTCTGGTCTATAAACAAGATGAAGGAGAACGGACTGTTAGTCATGTCAAGGTGCTCAATGAACCGGCAAGAATACGGGAAATTGCAAGGATGCTTTCGGGCAAAGAAATTAATGAGGCTGCCCTTTCGAATGCAAGGGCGTTACTAAAAGGTGATTAAAACGTTGAATAAAATTTGACTTTTGGTTGAGTTTTCAAAAATAAATATGAAATTCAATGGAAAAAAGTGACTATATTTTTGGTCTCAGGGCCATCATTGAGGCAATAGAAGCCGGGAAGGATATTGATAAGATCTTGATTAAGAAAGATATTAATGGGGATCTTGCAAGAGAACTTCTTGGAAAGGCAAAGGAATATGGAGTGCTTGTTAGGCGAGTGCCACAGGAGAAACTCAACCGTATAACCACTAAAAATCATCAAGGCGCTATTGCTATTCTTGCTGCCGTTCCTTATCAAAGACTCGACAACATTATCCCGAGACTCTATGAAGAGGGCAAGAATCCTATAATGGTGGTGCTCGACGGTGTTACTGACATAAGAAATTTCGGTGCAATTGCTCGGACAGCATGCTGTGCCGGTGTTGATGCCATAGTAATTCCTTCACATAATTCTGTTTCAATAACAGCCGATGCTATAAAGACTTCTGCCGGAGCGTTGTTTCATATCCCTGTATGTAGGGAGAAAAGCACTTTAGAAGCTGTTAGAAATCTGAAAGAGAATGGATATAAAATTGTAGCTGCTACTGAAAAAGGGGCAAGAAACTATACAGAAGCCGACTTTACTGTTCCTGTAGCTATTGTTATGGGCGCTGAAGAGACCGGAATCTCTGATGAGGTGCTTAGAATAGCCGATGAACTTGCGGCAATCCCGATAAGAGGCGAAATTAGCTCACTTAATGTTTCGGTTGCTGCTGGAATCATGATCTATGAGGCAATCAGGCAAAGAGATAATAAATCCGGGTTGTAAATCACAAATCATCTGAGATTTTGACCGATATTTTTGGTGGAATCGTTGGAAAATATTAATTTTGTACTTCATAGAAAAATCACTGACAGGAGTGTCGGTGAAATGATTTTATAATTCTATCTCTTATGATCAATAGAGTCCTTATAAGAATAAAAGTGGTTCAGCTACTTTATTCATATTTTCTTGTGCAAAACAATTTCACTGTGCAATCTTCTCCGTCTGCACCTACTAAGGAGAAGCGTTTTGCCTACACACTCTATCTTGACTATCTCTATCTTATGGTAGAGATAGCTCGATACATCTCACCTCGAACCAGCAATTCTCCGCTTTATAATTCAAGGTTCATTCAGCGCCTTTTAGATGATAACATTATTAAATCACTGATAAGCAAATATTCAGGTTATTCGTTCCCGCTTGCAGGATGTGTAGAGGAACTCGCAGATAGAATCAAGGCGTCAGCAATCTACAAAAACTACCTGAAGAATCCAGAAGCTGATTCGAAGATATGGCAAGATATTTTCAGTAAATTCATATCTCCCGACTCTAAGATTGCTTCTTGTTTGGAGAGATATGAGAATTACTCTCTGAGAGGAGTGGACCGAGCTAAAGAGATGATCAATCAGACTTTCTTGGAATTTGCCACAAGTCAGGATCATATTTCCGACGGTTTGGCAGATCTAAAGACCAGTCTTGAAAAGGCTCGAGAGCTATATTTCCGTCTGCTGTTATTGCCAAGTGAAATCACATATCAACAGGAAGTGGAACTTGATGAACGTAGACACCGATATATCAAGAGCGAAGAAGACCTTCATCCCAACACAAAATTTATCGATAATGAATTAGTAAAACTTCTCAACAATAATGACGTTATTAAGAAATATGTTGAGAAGAAAAAGATTTCTTGGGTAGAACAAGATCGTGAACTTATTAAACACTTGCTCAAACGTATCCTTGAATCTGATCTTTATCATGACTATATTGCTAATCCGGTTTCAGACCTTCATGAAGACTGTGAATTCTGGAAAAAAGCAATGCGCAACATAATCTTGACAGATTCTGAATTCTTGGAGAACCTTGAGACTATGTCGGTATTTTGGAATGACGACCTTGATATAATGGGTGAATTCGTTTTGAAAACTTTCAGACGATTTGAGGAAAAGGCTTCGTCACCGGATAGCGCAATCTCTGATCCGGTTTTGCCAATGTATAAAGATGACGAAGATGCCAAGTTCGGCTCGGAACTATTCGAAGATGCTGTCAAAAATCATGCAACCTACAAGAGATATATTGATGAGGCTCTCAACAAACAGCATTGGGAGTCTGACCGTCTTGCTTATATGGACGTTGTTATAATGGAAACTGCATTGGCTGAAATCATGAATTTTCCAAAAATTCCAATCCAGGCATCGCTGAATGAATATATCGAGATTGCCAAATGCTATTCTTCTCCCAAAAGTGGATCTTTTGTAAATGGACTTCTTGCAACAACTATTGCGAATCTAAAAGAGAATGGTAAATTAAGAAAATAACTCAATTAAAACCATATAATTATGAATTCAATACTTCTTCAGGCCGCCTCCGGTGGCAGTGGTGGCATGAGCGGAATGCTTATGATTGTGGCAATGATCGTGATATTTTATTTTTTCATGATTCGTCCACAACAGAAAAAACAGAAAGAGATTAAAAAAGCTCGGGAGGCAATGAAAACCGGCGACCGTGTAGTGACTGCCGGTGGTATCCATGGTAAACTTAAGGAAATTTCTGAAGTAACAGTGATGATAGAAGTAGCTCCCGGCGTACAAATTAAAGTTGACAAAAGCTCCGTCTATCCAGCTGGTGTTGAGAATCCAAATGCACAGCAGTAATTTCTGAGTTGGGTTTTTCCTTATGCTCAAAAACTGGCATGATACTATAAAAAAGTGGTGGGTCAAGCTTCGGAAGTCGTCAAGATTCCGGAGCATACTCACTTTTTTGGTGTTTGTCGGTATATCTGGATTGTTTTGGTTGATCATGACATTGAATGATTCGGTACAGGATGGATGCGTTGTCAATGTCAAGATCTCCAATAAGCCTGATTCTGTGACTTTCATATCAGAAGTTCCTAAGTCGATACATGTGGAAGTCAAGGATAAAGGCTCAAGTCTCATGAGGACCATGTGGATGAAGACTCCGACTGTCAACCTCAATTTCAGAGAACTTGCAGAACAGGGTCAGATGATCTGCTCAAAATCTGACATAATGTCGGCTTTAAAGGAAACTTTTGGCATTAGCGCCACGATAATTTCGAGTAGTATTGATTCCTTACGACTTATTTATACCGACAATCCAGGAAAATCGGTGCCTGTTCTCGTTGCAGTGAATGCAAGCCCTCGTGCAGGGTATATAGTATATGGAAATCCGGAATCTGATCCGCCAAGAGTCACAGCTTATGGTCCAAGAGAAATCCTTGACTCTCTGACACGAGTCTTCACCAAGGCGTATATAGAAACTGATCTGTCAGAATCGAAACAATTTCAGTCTGAACTTAAGGCTATTCCCGGAGTAAGACTGATTCCCTCAAAGGTTCTGGTAAAAGTGAATGTCGAACCTTTGGTAGCAAAAGAAGAAATTGTTGGTGTTGTTGCAGAAAATGTTCCTGCTGATGAGAGCCTACTTCTTTTTCCATCAAATGTAAGGGTCAGCTACTACGTGCCTATGAGCGAATTTTCTGATGACAGAAAAGCAGTCAGGGTTGTTGTAGATTATAATGAACTTGCAAATCACATGGGAGGAAGACTTCCTTTAAGGATTGAGACCGTCAATGGTACAAATGCTGTTAATCCAAGGTTGCATTCTGATTCGGTGGAATATACTCTAGTGAGATAATTATTTAATTAGACGCTCAAAACTAAATTAAAAATATATGCTTAAAGAAATACTTTCAATAACCGGTAAACCCGGTCTATACAAAATTCTTACTCCCGGTAAGAGGACTCTTCTTGTAGAAGATATGGTAAGCAAGAAGCGATTTCCATTAGGAACACGTGATAAGGTGGTATGTCTTGGAGATATAGCCATGTACACTGTAGGTGAGGATCTTCCTCTTGATCAGATTCTTGATAGGGTTTATGCCGTAGAAAATGGAAAGACTATAAATATCAAGGGTATGGACAATGATGATCTGCGTGCAGAATTTGCAAAAGCTGTTGAAGATTTTGACAGAGACCGTGTATATCCTTCTGACATCAAAAAACTTTTCAATTGGTATAATCTCCTTGTCAATGAAGGTTACACCAAATTTACTGAAGAGGAAAAGGAAGAGACAGAAGAAGGAGAATAAAATCCTGATTATTGATAATAGTAAAAAGCGGTTTGTGTTCCAGACCGCTTTTTTTATAAATAATGTTAAAGTCCAAATCCGTTAAGAATAATGTTTGTTTTAATTTTGGCACGGTAATTGATATATTACCACAAAAGACATAAACAAAATAAAACTACATAGAAATGGCTACTGGAAAAATTGGGGTAACTACTGAGAATATTTTCCCCGTAATCAAAAAATTTCTTTACAGTGATCACGAGATTTTTCTTCGTGAACTTGTGAGCAATGCAGTTGATGCTACTCAAAAAATAAAGACTCTCGCTTCTTTTGGTGAGTTCAAGGGTGACCTTGGCACTCTTAATGTTCGAGTTGAGATCGATAAGGAAAAAGGAACTCTCACAGTGTCTGACCATGGTATTGGTATGGACGAAGAGGATGTGGATAAATATATCAATCAGATAGCATTCTCAGGTGCAGAAGAATTCCTTCAGAAATATAAAGACACCGCCAACAACATCATCGGACACTTTGGGCTTGGTTTTTACTCAGCTTTTATGGTGTCTAAAAAAGTTGAGATACGCTCTCTTTCTTATAAGGAGGGTGCAAAGGGCGTGCTGTGGTCATGTGACGGCAGTCCTGAATACACTATGGAAGAGTGCGATAAAAAAGATCGTGGAACCGACATAATTCTTTATATTGATGATGACAGCAAGGAGTTCCTTGAACAGGCGCGCATAGATACCCTACTAAAGAAATATTGCAGATTTCTACCGGTTCCAGTAATTTCAGGAAAGGAACAGGAATGGAAAGACGGTAAGATGGTGGATACTGACAAGGATAAGGTTATCAACGCAACCGAACCTCTTTGGACAAAGAAACCGGCTGATCTCACTGATGAAGACTACATGAAATTTTATCATGAACTTATGCCCGGTCAGGATGACCCAATGTTCTGGATTCATCTTAACGTTGATTATCCGTTTACACTCACCGGTATACTTTACTTCCCGAAGATCAAGAATGAGTTCGATGTAAGAAAAGATCGTATTCAGCTTTATAGCAATCAGGTATATGTCACAGATCAGGTGGAAGGTGTAGTGCCTGAGTTCATGACTCTTATGCAAGGCGTCATCGACTCACCTGATATTCCACTGAATGTTAGCCGTAGTTATCTTCAGGCTGACACGGCAGTGAAGAAGATTTCCGGTTATATCTCCAAGAAGGTTGCTGAGAAACTTGACTCAATGTTCAAAGCTGATCGTAAGGCTTTCGAAGAGAAATGGGACGACATCAAAGTGTTTATAGAATACGGAATGCTTACTGATGAAAAGTTCTTTGACTCAGCTAAGAAATTCTATTTGCTGAAAGATGTGAACGATAAGTATTTCACTCTTGATGAGTATCATACTCTTGTAGAAGGTGAGCAAAAAGATAAGGACGGCAAATTAGTATACCTATATGCTACCGATAAAACGGCTCAACACAGCTACATTAAGACAGCTGAAGATAAAGGATACAGCGTGTTGCTTCTTGACGGTCAACTCGAACCGCACATGGTTGGATTGCTTGAATCAAAACTTGAGAATATTAGTTTTGTCCGCGTTGATAGTGACACACCTGAGCGTCTTATACGTAAAACTGATGAAAAGGGATCAGGACTTTCTACAGATCAGACTGAAGTCTTGACAATTCTTTTCAAATCTCAGATACCGGAGGTAGAGAAAGCTCAGTTTATGGTTGGTTTTGAATCAATTTCATCTGATGCAGCTCCTGCAACTGTGACTCAAAATGAGTTTATGCGTCGTATGAAGGATATGGCAGCCATGCAGCCTGGAATGAGTTTCTATGGCGATATGCCAGCAAGCTATTCCTTTACAGTGAATACAGACCAACCGGCTGTCAAGAGTATCATTGAAGATACGGAGAAGGCTATCGGTGGTAAGACATCTGATCTCTTTAAGCAGATTTCTGCCCTAAACGATGAAATTGCAAAGGCTTCTAAGGAAGCACAGGATAAGAAAGAGAGTGTTCCTGACATGAAGGAGCAAAACGATAAGATTTCTGCTCTGCGTGCTGAACTTGATAAAGAAGTCAGCGAGTATGCTGCAGGCCTTCCAAAGGTTAAGCAGATTATCGACCTTGCACTTCTTCAGAGTGGACTACTTAAGGGTGCAGCCCTCTCAGAATTTATCAGACGTACAGCTCAACTTCTTTAAATACATATAGATATAAAATAAAAGGAGAGTGAAAGACAAACCTTTCACTCTCCTTTTATTTTATAATATCATCACCTTTATCTAAACACCAAATTATTGTATTTAATATATTGCTCAACTTTCAAAAATATTACGGAACAACTCTGTTACTTTGTTAATTTCAATAATCTTGATATTGAACTTGTCATGGATACCTTTGAGATTACCTGACGGTATATAGATAGTATCAAACCCCAATTTAGAAGCCTCCGCAACTCTCTGGTCTATGCGAGTTACAGTGCGGATTTCCCCAGACAAACCGACTTCTCCTGCGAAAGCAACATGTCGTGGAATTGCAATGTCAAAATTTGAAGACATTACAGCAGCAACCACAGCAAGGTCAAGGGCCGGATCTGTCACTTTAAGGCCACCGGCAATATTAAGGAATACGTCTTTTTGTCCGAGTTTGAATCGTGCTCGTTTTTCAAGTACTGCGAGAAGCATATTAAGACGTCGTTGGTCAAATCCTGTGACGCTTCTCTGAGGAGTACCGTAAGCAGCCGAAGAAACAAGGGCTTGCACCTCGATGAGAAAAGGACGTGCACCATCAATCGTGACCCCTATAGCCATCCCACTCATCTCATCTTCCCTATTATCGCTTAAGAGCATTTCCGATGGATTCTTCACCTCTCGAAGACCCTTGGCTACCATCTCATAGATACCAATTTCATTAGTAGAGCCAAAACGATTTTTTATTGCACGAAGAATTCTATAAAGATACTGCCTGTCACCTTCAAATTGAATCACAGTATCAACTATGTGCTCAAGAACTTTAGGACCGGCTATAGCACCGTCCTTATTAATATGTCCCACGAGAATGACGGGAACTCCTGATTCTTTGGCATAGCGCAGAAGAGCCGCCGCACATTCCCTTACCTGACTCACGCTACCGGCTGCCGATTCTATATCGGCAGATGCGATTGTCTGGATAGAATCAACAACCACAAGCTGCGGTTTCACATTTTCAATCTGAGTAAAAATCTTGTCAAGTTGCGTTTCAGTAAGTATGAAGGTATTTTCCGATACTTTCCCTAATCTGTCTGCTCTAAGCTTAAGCTGGGATGCCGATTCCTCACCACTAACATAAAGAATACGCCTATTTCGTATTGAAAGAATGTTTTGAAGAAGCAATGTTGATTTTCCAATTCCGGGTTCGCCACCTAAGAGAGTAAGGCTACCAGCGACAAGACCACCACCAAGAACACGGTTTAACTCCTCAGATGGCATGTGTATTCGAGGTTCATCGAGTGGTTGAATCTCAGAAAGTTTGATTGGCCTGGCACCTTCTGTAGATAGAAGTCCTTTGTTTGTCGATTTTCTCGTAGATACCTTCTCTTCAACAAACGTGTTCCATTCGCCACAAGATGGACATCTACCCATCCATTTTGGTGACTCATATCCGCAACTGTTGCAGAAATATACAGTTTTTATGTTACTCTTTGCCATAATTATATGTTACGTCGCATAAATTCTGAAACTGTGACTGCCGTAGCTGCTGCCACGTTGAGTGATTCAGCATGTGGTCCATTGGCGAAACTGGGAATCAGCAAAGGTTGATTAACCCTCCTGCGGATAGAATCACTCAGACCATTTCCTTCATTTCCCATGACCACAAAAGCAGGAAGCGACAGTGGTGCACTATAGATATTTGTCCCGTCAAGCAGTGTACCATATACCGGAATAAAAGGATAAGAATCAATTAGTGATGTAAGTTCACACTGAATCATATTCACCATTCCAACCGCACCCATTGAAGATTGAACAGCTTTCGGATTAAACGGATCTGCACATCCGAGGCCAAGAATGACATTTTTGACACCAAACCACGATGAAATTCTTAATATAGTCCCTAAATTACCGGGATCTTGCACAGCGTCAAGAAGCAAAGTCAGTCCTACCGACAGGTCTATGTCTTTGACATCATTAAGTTCCGGCATCTTATAGACCGCAAGTATTTCCGGAAGAGTCTGCAGCTGAGATACACTTCTCATATCAGTCTCAGATAACGTATAAACTGGATACGTCATATATTCCGGGGGAAAAATATCGTTCGTCTCAAGCTTTAAGAGAGCCTCTATTTTAAAGAAAGGTATGGTGTCTGCAACACATTTGGCTCCTTCCGCAACGAATAAGCCGAGTTTTTCCCTTTGTTTGCGACTGCCAAGACGGGAATATAGATTCAATTTGGTTTTAGAAATATTCATACGCAAAATTAAAAAAAAAATCCCGCATATTTATGGCAAAATCGAAAAATCTTACTAATTTTGTAAGTGATAGTCTAAGACGTCAGAAGTTCTGATGCAGGAGTAGCGATGTTTAGGACTGGAAAGAACTAATTTGATAGAAAATTATGAAATATTTTGGCGCTCACGTCAGCACTGCAGGGGGAGTGGCAAATGCTCCCCTTGAAGCAACAGCAATAGGAGCAAAGAGTTTTGCTCTTTTCACCGGGAGCAGCAACCGCTGGACCTCAAGCCCCATTCCTGAAGCGGAAGTTGAATCCTTTAAAGAGAACTGTCGCCTTGGAGGTTTCACTCCGGGTCTAATACTGCCTCATGATAATTTCCTGATCAACCTTGGGAGTCCCGATGCCCAGAAACTTCATTTAAGCAGAAAGTCTTTTCTTGAAGAGATGAAACGTTGCGAACAGCTCGGTCTGACAATGCTAAATTTTCATCCCGGAAGTCATGTCAATGAGCTGGAGGTAGATAAATGTCTGGACCTTATCGCTGAATCCATCAACATAACCTTAGATATGACTACCGGTGTAACTGCCGTGTTAGAGTCTACTGCGGGTCAGGGTAGTAATCTTGGCCACACCTTTGAACAACTCGCCCATATTATCGACAAGATAGAAGATAAATCAAGGGTTGGAGTTTGTATTGACACTTGTCATTCATACTCGGCTGGATATGATCTGGCTAATGCCGACGGTTACAAATTAACTTGGCAAGCATTCGACAATGTCATTGGTGCTGAATATCTAAGAGCCCTTCATTTAAACGATGACATGAGAAAATTAGGATCAAGAATAGATCGCCATGCAGAAATAGGGAAAGGCACTTTAGGAATGGATTTTTTCCGACGCCTTGCCAATGATCCTCGATTTGACAATATGCCAATAATTCTTGAGACTCCGAATCCTGCAATATGGCCGGAAGAAATAAAATTGCTCTATCAGTTGATAGAGAGTTAGTGTCTTTTGCCCATTCGCACCACGCTTCAACAGCACTTAATTTTCAAGATATTAAAAGAAAATAATAACACACCTAATATTATATCTAATTACAATGACACAACAAAAACCTGACCTTGGTTTCTGGAAACTTTGGAACCTTAGCTTCGGATTTTTCGGAGTCCAGATTGCGTATGCTCTGCAGAGCGTCAATATCTCACGTATTTTCGCTACGCTTGGTGCCGACCCTCATTCCCTAAGCTATTTCTGGATTCTTCCACCACTTATGGGAATACTCGTGCAACCAATTGTTGGTGTTGCCTCCGACCGCACATGGTGTCGCATGGGGCGTCGTCTTCCTTACCTTCTATTAGGTGCCCTGATAGCAGTTGTCGTGATGTGCCTGCTACCAAATGCGGGGAGTTTCGGACTTGCCGTAAGCGGAGCCATGGTGTTTGGCTTTATAGCGCTAATGTTTCTCGACACTTCCATCAATATGGCTATGCAACCCTTCAAAATGCTTGTGGGAGATATGGTTAATGAAAAGCAAAAAGGTCTTGCATACTCCATACAGAGTTTCCTTTGTAATGCAGGATCACTCGTCGGGTACCTTGCTCCATTTATTCTCACCAGTATTGGCATCAGTAATATCGCACCTCAGGGTGTTGTTCCTGCATCAGTAACCTATTCGTTCTATATTGGAGCCGCCGTTCTTATCCTATGTGTAATATATAGTTTTGTTACAATCAAGGAAATGCCACCGGCTGAGTATGCACGTTTCCATGGTATAGATACATGTAAGATTGAGAAGAGAGAAAAATTCAATCTTATGAAATTGCTGAAAGAGGCTCCGTCAACTTTTTGGAGTGTAGGTCTTGTTCAATTCTTCTGCTGGGCAGCATTCCTCTTCATGTGGACTTATACAAACGGTGCTATAGCGGGTAGCGTTTGGGGTACTCATGATGTTGCTTCTGAAGGATATCAGAAAGCAGGCAACTGGGTTGGCACTCTTTTTGCAGTACAGGCTATCGGTTCCGTTCTTTGGGCAATCGTGATACCTAGATTCAAGAGCCTCAAGACTGTTTATATCATCAGTCTGCTGCTTGGTGCAGCCGGATTTATTTCCACGATTTTCTTTGCTGACAAATATCTTCTTTTTATAAGTTATTTACTGATTGGATGCGCATGGGCAGCTATGTTGGCTCTTCCATTCACAATACTGACTAACTCACTTAAGGGAGGGAACATGGGAGCTTATCTCGGTCTCTTTAACGGGACAATATGTCTTCCCCAGATTGTAGCTGCCTCGCTCGGAGGAGTGCTTCTCAAGCTACTTGGCGGCAATCAGAGCTACATGCTTGTGGCTGCAGGTGTGCTTCTCGTGGCTGGAGCCATTTCGGTTGCCTTCATAAAATTGACATACGGAGAAAAAAAATAAAGATGTCAAATATCATTATATATGAAGGCGTAGAAATTCATCGCGCCGAAAAGAGTGTTCTCAAAAACGTCTCCTTCTCCATCGGGGAAGGAGAGTTCTGCTATCTCGTGGGAAGAGTAGGAAGTGGAAAGAGTTCTCTGTTGAAATCCATGTATGCAGAAGTACCCGTCCATTCCGGAAAAAAAGCTGAAGTTTTTGATTACGATTTGTTGAAGATTAGAAAAAAAGAAGTACCTTTTCTTCGTCGCAACATAGGTATAGTGTTTCAAGATTTTCAATTGCTCCAAGATCGCTCTGTTTATGATAATCTGTTGTTTGTGCTTAAGGCCACAGGCTGGCATAATAAGAACGAAATGGATCAGCGGATAGAAGATGTATTGATAGATGTTGGCATGACCAATAAAAGCTATAAGATGCCTCATGAACTATCTGGTGGGGAACAGCAACGAATTGTGATTGCAAGGGCTCTTCTTAACAATCCGAAGCTTATTCTTGCCGATGAACCTACAGGAAATCTTGACCCTCAGACCGGTGTATCTATTGTGAGTCTTCTTCATAGTCTTGCTGCAGAAGGACACTCAATTTTGATGGCCACACATAATCTTCAGTTATGCGAAGACTTCCCTGCAAGGGTACTCAGATGCCGTGACAAGGAACTAATTGATGAAAATTAACATCTTTTTTATCATTTGTTAATTTTTTTATTCGATTTCTTAGGTTTATTATCCCTTAGAGATTTCTTTATTCAAAAAAAAAGTATTAAATTTGCATCAAAATCGGTAGATTCACCTAAAAAATGGTTTTTACCGGTTATCATGAAATGATTATTCATTAGAAATCATAATAAGCTATTTAATTATGGCAGAAAAGAAAGAAAAACTGTTTGACATGTTCCCGCCT
>CAYQXG010000061.1:0-18261 GCA_964421525.1 uncultured Sangeribacter sp.
ACTCAATGGAATTCCTTCCTCAACTCGCGAAAATCACTCGTCCAAAACCGCCCCGGGGCTCTTAAAATCTTTATGAGACGGGGTCTAAATCTTAGGTTATCTTAAAAAATTTAGAAATGATTAGCACCACGAATATCTACTGCAGACAGATTATAGATTTGATGAGACAGCATGGAGTGAGCACGGCTTATTGCAGTCCAGGTTCCCGAAATGCTCCTTTGTTGATCTCTGTTGATGCGTGCAAGGAGATTGAGAAAAAGGTGGTTGTTGATGAAAGGAGTGCATCTTTCCAGGCACTTGGGTGCGCATTGGTACAGCAAAAGCCGGTCATGCTTATATGTACCTCCGGCTCCGCAGTGCTAAACTACGCTCCTGCTGTTGCTGAAGCATATTATGCCGGTGTTCCGTTGATTATTGTATCGGCAGACCGACCGGAAGAATGGATAGATCAAGATGACTCACAGACGATTCGTCAGTATGGCGTGCTTGATCACATAGTGAAGGGAAGTTATGATATCCGTGCTATTCCGGAAGGGAGTGCCAAGGAGTTTACAGAAGATGTAATGTGGACAGTTAACAGGACGGTCAATGAAGCGATGCTAAAGGCACTGGATGGAAAGGCAGGTCCTGTGCATATAAACGTTCAGCTTGCGGATCCACTTGGTGCAGTAGAGGAGTGTGATGCTCTAAGCCAGCGGATGGTAGCCAATATCCGTGCCAAGGAAGTCCTTCCGCAGGAGATTATCAAAACATTGGCTAAAGATGCCGCAGTGTCTAAGGTGATGCTTGTGGCAGGCTATGGTCTACCGGATAATCGTCTAAATAAAGCAGTGTGCTTGTTTGGATCGTTGTCTAACGTTGTGGTAATGGCTGAGACCATTTCGAATCTCCACAATGCGCAACCAAACTCAGCTATGATTGATGCCGCGTTGTGTGAGATGACCGAGGAAGACAAGGAAAAAATGCGTCCGGACATAGTAATATCAATAGGAGGTGCACTGGTGTCGAGGATGTTGAAGCAATATCTCCGTGAATATCCACCACGAAGACATTGGAGTGTGGGGCATTCTAACTATTTCTGTGACTGCTTTAAATCCTTGACAGAGAAAATTGACGTTTCACCGGAATTTTTTATTAAGCAGCTGTATGGCGCAATAAGAAAAACTCCAATAAAGAAAACAGTATCCTACTTTGAAAGATGGAACAATTTCAGGAATAGTGCCACAGTGGCTTCACAAGCGTATATTGATCACTCGCCATGGTCGGATCTTAAGGCTTTTGATTGCATATTGCGAAACATAGCGTTGGATAATCTTTTTGTCTCCAATGGAACAGCAATCCGCTATTCACAACTGATACCCCATACCTGCCACGCAGAATACTGCAATCGCGGTGTTTCAGGAATTGACGGATCGGTGTCGACTGCTGTTGGAGGTGCATGGGCTTATCAAGGTCAGACCACGTTGTTGACCGGTGATATGTCTTGGATTTATGATTCCGGGGCTTCCGCATTGTCGGATTTGCCGCACAACATGAGAATTATAGTGATCGATAATTCAGGAGGGGGAATATTCAGGTTTATCAAGTCGACATCTTGTATATGTGAAGATACTCTCGAAAAGTATTTTTGTGTAGACAATCTTCCTGACATAGAGGCTATTGCTCTTGCGTATGGCCTTGATACTTTTGTTGCTGAAGATATGCACAACCTTGACGAAGGATTGAAGTGGCTTCAGAATGATTGTGATTTCCCAAGGTTGCTTCTGGTGAAGACACCACCGGAGATAAGTGCGGATGTTTTGAAAACATATTTTGTCAAATCAAGATAAAAAATTAAAGTTATGTTTGATTGGAAACCAATAAAGGAGTATGAGGATATACTTTTTGAATTATTTGAAGGTATAGCCAAAATTACGATAAATCGTCCGGAGGTATATAATGCATTCAGACCGAAGACAAATTTTGAGATGCTTGATGCCATGCGTATATGCAGGGAGAGAAACGACATTCGTGTAGTTGTGCTGACCGGGGTAGGAGACAAGGCTTTCTGTTCCGGAGGAGATCAGAATGTGAAGGGTGTAGGAGGCTACATAGGTGATGACGGTGTGCCACGACTTAATGTGCTTGAAATGCATCATGCAATAAGGAGTATTCCAAAACCTGTGATAGCGATGGTAAATGGCTATTCTATTGGCGGTGGAAACGTATTGCAAGTACTATGCGACCTATCAATTGCCTCTGAGAATGCCAAGTTCGGTCAGACTGGTCCTAAAGTGGGCAGTTTTGACGCAGGTTTTGGTTCCTCTTATCTTGCGAGATGTGTAGGTCAGAAAAAAGCACGGGAAATATGGTTCCTATGTAAGCAATATACAGCTCAGGAAGCGTTGGAAATGGGAATGGTTAATTGCGTGGTGCCTTTTGACAAACTTGAGGAAACAACTGTAGATTGGTGTCGTACGATAATGAAACGGTCTCCATTTGCTATACGTATGATAAAGAGAGCATTGAATGCGGAACTCGATGGACAGCGCGGTATGATGGAGTTTGCTGGCGATGCTACATTGATGTATTATCTTATGGACGAGGCCCAGGAGGGTAAAAACGCTTTTCTTGAGAAGCGTGATCCGGACTTCGACCAATATCCCATGTTCCCATGAGACTTGCCTATGCTCCGTACATACTGAAGTTTCGACAGCCGGCAGGAACAAGCAGAGGAATACTGACTGAGAAACCTACATTCTTTATCAAGTTGTTTGATGAGTCAGACCCATCAAGGTTCGGAATAGGAGAGTGTTCAGTGTTTCCCGGGCTGTCACCTGAAGCTGATGGGAACTACGGGTACAAACTTGTTGAACTTCTTGCCAATATTGCACTCGGTACTGAGACCGATCTTTCCCGCTACAGCAGCATTGTGTTCGGACTGGAGCAGGCACTACGCGATTTCGCAGGAGGTTGCAGACATGTATATTACCCTTCTGAATTCACGCAAGGGACAACTTCCTTAGAGATCAATGGACTTGTCTGGATGGGCTCATTCGATGAGATGATGAGACGCATAGATGAAAAGGTAGGTCAAGGATTTCATTGCATAAAGATTAAGATAGGTGCCATAGACTGGAAAAAGGAAGTGGAAATGATTGAATATATTCGGAAGAAATATTCAGACAGTTCTCTCGAGATCAGGGTGGATGCCAATGGCGGTTTCTCAATGGATAATGCCTTGCCGCGGTTAAAGCAACTGGCGGATCTGGGAGTGCACAGTATAGAGCAACCGATTCCTGCCGGTGTTCCGGAATTGATGGCATTTCTCTGTCAGGTGTCACCTCTTCCTATTGCATTGGATGAGTCTCTTATCGGGATACACGGCAAAGAAGCTAAAAGTGCGTTGCTTGACGAAGTGAATCCAGCCTTTATAATTCTCAAGCCTTCGCTTTGCGGAGGATTCTCGGGTGCTGAAGAGTGGATAAGGCTGGCTGAGGAAAGAGGTATAGGTTGGTGGGTTACGTCGGCACTTGAATCAAATATAGGACTGAATGCCCTTGCACAATGGACAGCTACTCTTGGTAATCCACTTCCTCAGGGACTTGGTACCGGTGCTCTCTACACAAATAATTTTGCATGTCCACTGCGTCTTGATTCTGATAGACTTGGTTATGATCCTGCGTTCAAGATAGAGGATAATGTTTATTCACAGCTTGACTGGAGATATTGATATTTTGTTATGACACAGTTGGAATTTGAAAAAATATGGCACGATGATTCCGAGTATGTGATTTGTCACACTTCAGGATCAACAGGTATTCCTAAAGAGATTAAGCTTAGTAAGGAATTCATGCGAGAAAGTGCAAGGCGTACGAATGAATTCTTTGGAATCATTGAAGACAGTCACCTTCATACTTGTCTTGACTTTTGTTTCATAGCTTCAAAAATGATGCTTGTAAGGGCTGATGAGGCAAAATGCATACTTTCATCCGAACTCCCATCTAACCGGCCGTTAGGTGATGTTGCGAAAGATGAGAAGATTGATCTTCTATCCGTTGTGCCATCACAGATGGAATGGATACTCGATTCAAAAGTTCCCTGGACAGGAGTACGGAATATATTGGTTGGTGGCTCCGCGATCCCTCATATAATCCGACGACGTATTGCCTTGTCACAGTATGATGTATGGGAAACTTATGGAATGACTGAGACTGCATCTCATATAGGATTGAGGCGTGTTGGTGATGATGATAGTGTTCCTTTCGAAACATTACCCGGAATCACAGTAGAAATTAATGACAAAGGTTGTCTTGTAATAATGCTTCCGAAAGGTGAGAAAGTAGAGACAAATGATTTCGCTGAGGTATTGTCGTCAACAGAATTCAGAGTTCTTGGCCGTGCAGACAACTGCATTATTAGCGGTGGAATAAAAATTATGCCGGAAGATCTGGAGCGTCAGCTGGGAGCATTTATAGCATTCGACTATTGCATCACATCCGTGCCGGATAAGAAATGGGGAGAGCGGCTGGTGCTTGCCGTTGATGTGGAGAAAACGGAAATGAATGAAGATTATCTCAAGAAGGCAATCGGTGTCAGACTCAACCAATTTAAGAAACAATTGAATCTCGGTGTCAAGGCACCAAAAGAAATTGTGTGTGTCAATGGATTCCCAAAAACATCTAATGGAAAAATCGATAGAAAATTGTTGAAAGACAGTTTGATAAAGTTATAATATGCCATTCGTTAAAAATCCCGTAATAGAAAATTATGGGATTTTTTTTATTTTTTATGAACTCTTGACAATGTTGAAATGTTTTAATTACGAAAACAAAATAATTAATATTATTAAAAACACAAAACTATGGAAACACCATCAAATAATGCCCCTTTGAAGGGGATTAAAGTAGTAGACTTCACAGAAGTACAATCAGGACCTTCATGCACACAGATGCTCGCATGGCTCGGTGCTGATGTAATCAAGATAGAGCGTCCGGGCGTAGGTGACGCAACCCGTAAGGAACTTCAGTTCAATCCTGATGAACCGAGCTATTATTTCCTTCAGCTCAACAGTGACAAGAAATCACTTGCACTTGATGCAAAGACTCCTGACGGCAAGGCCATCCTTACCAAGCTGATCAAGGAGTGTGATATTTTTGTAGAAAATCTTCACCCGGGTGCAATGGACAAGTTAGGTTTCAGCTGGGAAGTAGTGCATGAGCTCAATCCTAAATGTATCTATGGTACTATCAAGGGTTTCCCATTGTCATCAAAATACAAAGACTTGAAGGCCTATGAGCCTATCGCACAGGTAACGGCTGCTGCCGCTTCAACCACAGGTTGGTTTGACGGTGACTATAATATCCCGACACAGTCCGGCGCCGCTCTTGGTGACTCCAACACAGGTATGCACCTTCTTATCGGTCTGCTTGCAGCCCTTCAGCAGCGTAACAATACCGGCGAAGGTTGCTATGTATATCAGTCAATGCACAATGCTTGCTTGAATCTTTGCCGTATCAAGACCCGTGACCAGCTTACCCTCGATAAGATCGGTTATCTAACCCAGTTCCCTCAGTATCCTAACGGCAAGTTCGGAGATTGTGTTCCTCGTAGCGGTAATATTGAAGGTGGCGGCGTGCTTGGCTGGACCTATAAATGTAAGCCGGCAGGTGGCTACGATTCAGAAGTTGACGCCAACAACTATGTCTACATCATCCTTCAGCGTGGTGCAAAGGATTTCGAAGCTGCATGCAAGGCAATGGGCTTCGAGGATTGGTTGACCAACCCTGATTTCAACACAGCCGATGCGCGAGACCGCAACAAACAGGCTATTTACAAGAGAATCGGTGAATGGACCGCAGACAAGACAAAATATGAAGTGACTGCAATTCTTGGTCCTGCCGGAGTTCCTGTCGGTCCTGTGCTTTCAACCAAGGAAGTGATGACAGATGAAAGCCTCTACGACGGAAATACATTGGTTCGAATCAACCAGGGTGGTAACATCGGTGAGTTCGTGACAGTAGGATGTCCGTTTACTATGAGTAATTATCAGCCTACTTATGGACCTTGTCCTTCACTTGGTGGTAACACAGAGGAGATCCTTACAAACCTCGGTTACACAGCCGCCGAACAGGCAGAGTTTGCTAAGAATGGTACAACAGCACCTATGGCTGCAGCTCAGAAGTAAATAAAATGAAAGATTATAAATAAATATTGAACCTTGAGCCGGGATCCTGCGATCGCCAGTGACTCCCGGCTCTTTATATAAATCAAATACTATGGCAAACAATTCAAATACTACGGCCACATCCAACAAGACGGCTGCACCAGAATTTCCTGAGCAGGTGACCGGCATGTATATTCTCGCAGAGTCACTGCGCCGTCTTGGACTAAATGATGTTTACGGTCTTGTAGGCATCCCTGTAACAGAAGTGGCTTATGCCATGCAGAAAATCGGCATGAATTATTATGGTTTCCGTTTTGAGCAGCAGGCCGGCATGGCAGCAGCGACCCACGGATTTCTTACACGTACTCCGGGTGTTCTTCTGACTGTTTCGTCGCTGGGCTTCCTCAATGGTCTGACAGCCACTGCAAATGCAACAATCAACTGCTATCCTATGATTCAGATTTCAGGTGCATCTGATCCGACGATGGTAGATATGAATATGGGTACATACGAGCAGCTTGACCAGCTCAACACAGCACGTCCATTGGTTAAGGCAGCATTCCGCTGTAGCTACGCGAAAGATATACCATCTGCAGTGGCACGTGCCTACAGGGCAGCAATCAGCGGCCGTCCCGGTGGCGTATACATTGACATGACAACTCCTGCACTGGGTGAAGTAATGAATCGTGAGGATGCAGAAAAACTGTTCTATACACCAGTAGATCTCTATTCACCTGTACGACCTAATGAGGATGCTGTAGCCCGTGCAGTGGAACTTCTTTCCACAGCAAAGAAGCCGGCAATTCTTCTTGGTAAGGGAGCGGCTTATGCTCAGGTTGAAGATCAGCTGAAGGAACTTGTTGAGACTTATAAAATCCCTTATCTGGCAATGTCGATGGCAAAAGGTGTTCTGCCTGACAATGGTGAGTTGAGTGCACTATCATGCAGAAGCACTATTATGGAGCAAGCCGATGTAGTGATGGTTGTAGGTGCAAGAATCAACTGGATGCTATCGTTTGGCAAGGGCAAATGGAATCCTAATGGCAAATTCATCCAGCTTGATGTTGAGCCGGAAGAAATTGACCGTAATGTTCCTATCGCCGCCCCGGTAGTTGGTGATATGGCACTTTCACTTGAGGCGATTCTTGCCGGAATGAAAGGTAAGACAATGCAGACAGATCCACAGTGGATTCCTTCACTGCAGGCTGAAAGCAAGGAAAAGAACGCCAAGTTTGTAGAAAGGCTTAAGGCTGCTTCAACTGCAAGCCCGATGAATCACTGGACTGCTCTGAGCGCAATCAAGCCGGTATTGGCAGCTAATCCCGATGTAATTCTTGTTAACGAAGGAGCAAATACCCTTGATGATACCCGCGATACCATTGATATGGTTCTTCCTCGCCATCGTGTAGATTGTGCCACATGGTCAATCATGGGCATGGGTATGGGATCGGTAATAGGCGCTGCAGTTGCAACCGGCAAGAGTGTCGTTGCTATTGAGGGTGACTCAGCATTTGGTTTCTCAGGCATGGATTTTGCCACCATCTGCCGATATAAACTCCCTGCAACAGTGGTTATCTTCAACAACGGCGGTATTTACAATGGCGTTGGCGTCAACCCATCGGGCGCAGACGTACCTGCACCGACAACACTTGACATTCATGCCCGCTACGACAAGATGGGCGAAGCATTTGGAGCCAAGACTTACTATGTCTCCACTCCGGAAGAATTGTCGAGTGCCTTGACAGAAGCTATCGCATCAAAGCAGCCATGTCTGATCGATGTCCAACTTGCTGCAGACTCCGGTAAGGAGAGTGGTCACATTGGATATTTGAACCCAACACCTCTTATCAACTACACAGTATAAAATAACGTGTAGATAGAATATAGAAAATAATTAGAGTGTCCGTTTGGACACTCTAATTCAAAAATAATAAATAAACCTTATAAAAAAATTCTACTATGGATATATCGCACGTTATTCTATATGCCATTGTTCCTATTATAGTGGTGATGCTGGCAGGTTTTATTGCCGGCAAGAAGGGCGCATTCTCAGGAGAAGACGCCAAGAAATTTAATAAAGTTGTGCTCGATTTCGCGTTGCCGGCAGCACTGTTTGTCTCAATCGTTCAGGCATCACGCGCAGATCTCGTGAAAGACATCAAATTGACAGTTGTGTCTACAATAGGCATCATGGCCTGTTTTATGATAGTCTATTTTGTATTCAAATACTGTTTTAAGAAAAACACAGGAGCAGACGCTGCTGTTTCAGCCTTGATCAGTGGTTCTCCGACAATCGGATTCCTTGGTTTTGCAGTGCTTGAGCCTATCTTCGGAACTTCAGCTTCAGTAGCTCTTGTGGTTGCAATCGTAGGTATCGTTGTAAACGCTATCGGTATTCCGGTTGGTCTTTCATTGATGAATGCCTCCTTGGAAAAGCAGAATCCCGGATCGACAAAGAAACAAAGCGCGTGGAAGCCGGTGCTTCATGCATTGGAGCAGCCTGTGGCATGGGCACCTATCTTGGCAGTTATATGGGTAGTTGTTGGAATTCCATGGCCAAAGGAACTCAGTCCTTCTTTCGACCTTATTGCCAAGGCTAACGCTTCAATGGCAGTATTCTCAGCCGGTATCACACTTTCAGCTATCAAGCTTCAGATCAACTGGCAGGCAGTGCTTGGTTCTATCATGAAGATGATCATGATGCCAGCAGTGGTATTGATCCTTGGACTTCTTTTCAAGATGGATCCTCTCAACCTTAAGATGCTTGTTGTAGCAGCAGCTCTTCCGCCGGCCTTCTCAGGTATTATCATTGCAGATGAGTATGATACTTATGTAGCTACAGGTACATCATCACTTACACTGTCTGTGATCCTCTTTATCGGATTCTGTCCTCTTTGGATCTGGTTGACAGATATCGCACTTAGTGCATTTTAATAATTTTTAATTCACAATGCTTGATTGAGAAAGCATAATTGAAATGAATTAATATTAGAAAAATATATATAAACGATAGAAACGGCGACCTCGAGGTCGCCGTTTCTATTTTATTGTGAAAATGAGTGGAAATTTCAGCTGAGAAGAGCAATTTTATCCATTTTTAGAGATTTTCTGAAGTTGCTCTTCATTGATAATCTTGATTTTTCTTCCGTCGACTAAGATGAGTTTTTCAGCTACGAAAGCAGCTAATGTCCTGATGGCATTGGCAGTGGTCATGTTGCTAAGACTTGCTAAATCTTCCCTACTCATATAGATCCGAATAGTGGCTCCGTCATCTTCAAGTCCGTAATTATCACGAAGAAGGAGCAATGCATCTGCAAGACGACCACGAATGTGCTTTTGAGTTAAATTTACAATTTTTGTATCTGAGCCACCAAGATTTCGTGAAAGCTCATGAATAAAGAACATTGCAATGTCAATATTCCCTCTTATGAGTTTTTCAACAATTTTCATTGGCACGCGTCCCAATATGCTCTCTTCAACGGCTGCAACAGAAGATACGTATGGCTCTTCAGCAAAATAGGCCCTATATCCGAAATATTGCACAGGGGAGTAGAGTCTAAGGATTTGAACTCTATCTCCGATTCCAGCCTTATACATCTTAACTTTTCCTTTAAGCAGACACCAGAGGTATTCAGGCTGTTCATTTTCCGAATAAATAACTTGGTTTTTCTTATATTCGGTCACGATGAAATTGTCGGTGACAATACGCTTTTCTTCAGGTAGAAGCGCATTCCACAGTTCCGACATGTCATTACTAATGATATGTTCGAGTGTACTCTTCTTTAACATCATCTTTCCGGCCAATCGACCAAACCTTATTTATTACC
The DNA here is from genome assembly GCA_964421525.1 of uncultured Sangeribacter sp. GTDB lineage: Bacteria > Bacteroidota > Bacteroidia > Bacteroidales > Muribaculaceae > Lepagella. The sequence goes on from CAYQXG010000061.1 coordinate 9,973, forward strand.
TTTAGAAGCAGTTCAAGACCTGCTCGAGAAACGTTTAGTATGCAAAATTACAAAAAATTATTGATACTGTAAAATTTTTTCAATAAATACTTTAAAATATTAATAAAATTGAGTATTTTTGTAATTGGATAAAGAAAAATATCTGCTGAAAAGGATTTGATAACGGAAAAAAAGATATTATGATTGAGGATATATATAAAGCCGAAGCGAATCGTTACGAATCGGCAATGGAGTATCGCAGAAGTGGCAGGAGCGGTATCCTTATTCCGGAATTGTCACTTGGTTTCTGGCATAATTTCGGTGAGATTTCCCCTCTTGAACGAAGCAAGGATATAATGCGTTTTGCATTTGATCATGGAATAACATCTTTTGATCTTGCCAACAATTATGGTCCGGGTTATGGTACGGCTGAAGAGACATTCGGGTTTGTGTTTGAAAAATCATTCAAACCATATCGCGATGAAATGTTTGTAGCTTCTAAGGCCGGCTACGACATGTGGCCGGGTCCTTATGGGAACTGGGGTTCCAGAAAATATCTCATGGCTTCTATAGACCAGAGTCTAAAAAGAACCAAACTGGAATATTTCGATGTGTTCTACAGTCATAGATTTGATCCGGAGACACCGCTTGAGGAGACTCTTCAGGCACTTGTCGATATTGTAAGAGCGGGGAAGGCTCTTTATATAGGCATTTCCAGATGGCCGAAAGATGCGGCTCAGTTTGCCTTCGATTATCTGAAGAAGAGAGATGCGCCATGCCTTCTGTTTCAAGATCGGTTGAACTTGGTTGACCGCAGGGTAGAAAAGGATGGCCTTTTGGATTGTGTGAGGGAGAACGGAAGCGGATTCATAGGATTCTCTCCGCTTGCCCAAGGTGTGCTTACCAATCGATACTTAAATGGAATTCCGTCCGATTCCCGTGCCATGCAAGGAAAGTTCCTTAAGACATCCCAAATCAGCGAAGATGTTGTTTCTAAGATTAGACAGTTGAATGATATCGCATTAAATCGCGGACAAACCCTTGCTCAGATGTCTTTGTCGTGGGTATTGGCACATCCGGGAGTGACTTCAGTGATAGTAGGCTGCAGCAGTACCGCTCAGTTGGCCGATTCTCTTAAGGCTGTGAAAAATAAATTTTTCCACCCGGAAGAGTTGGAAACCATAGAAAGAATTGCATCTGAAATCACACTATAATTGTAGAAGACATATAGTTTTATTTAGCATAAGAAGGATGGTAGCCGAGGAGAAAAGCTTCAGCTTCCATCCTTCTCTTTCCGGCCGGCTGAAGCGAGATTATCTCAATCCAGTTATCCTGACATGCAACCATCATACATTTCCCATTTTTCTTAATTGAGCCCGGTTCAATTCCTTTGCAAGATTCATCAGTAAGTCGAGTCTCGAATATCTTGCATTCAAGAGGACGTCCGGATTCTTCAATAATGACAGTCCAAGCAGCGGGGTAGGGACTAAGACCTCTCACATGATTATGAATTTGGTTGCTCTCTTTTTTCCAATCAATCAGACAGTCTTCTTTGAATATCTTTGGAGCGGGAGAAAATTCTCCTTCCGGTTGAGGAGTAGTTGTGAGAGTTCCATCGGCAATGGCCTTGACTGTTTCCACGACCATTTGAGCTCCAAGATGCATCAGACGGTCGTGCACTATCCCGACATTATCTTCAGGCAATATTTCAATCTTTCTTTGCATGATCATGTCGCCGGTATCTATTTCATGTTTTAGGAAGAAAGTAGTCACACCGGTTTCAGTGTCACCATTCATTACTGCACGATTGATTGGGGCAGCCCCACGATATTTAGGCAATAAGGATGCATGAAGGTTGAATGTGCCGAGTTCCGGCATCTGCCAAACTTCGCGAGGCAACATACGGAAAGCAATCACAATAAATAGATCGGCATTGAGCTCTTTTAACGAATTGATGAAATCAGGCGATTTTAGCCTTTCCGGTTGCAATACATTCAGTTCATGCTCAACGGCATAACGTTTTACATCACTTTGATATAGTTTATGCCCGCGTCCGGCAATCTTGTCGGGCATAGTCACAACTCCAACAACGTTAAATCCGTTTTTGATTAAAGCGTCCAGGCTTTCCACTGCAAATTCAGGGGTTCCGAAAAATACAATTCTTGGGTCGCTGTTATTTATATTTTTCATTATCAATAAAAATCAATTTATAAAGTTGTGTAAAATAAGCATGTGTTAATCGTCGGAGTAATGCTTGAGAACGCGACGGTAGGAGTTGAAGATCTTGGATTTGGATACAAACCCTACATATTTACCATTATCAACTACAGGGAGGTTCCAAGCTCCGGTCTTGTCGAAGGTATTCATGACCTTGTCCATGCTGTCAGTGACTTCTATACGGGCTGGGGGCATAGCCATAAATCGGCTGACATGCATCTTCCTGTAGAGATCAGGACGGAACATGATGTTCCTGATATCGTCGAGGAGCACAATACCTTTCAACATCCCTTCTGCGTCAGTTACAGGATAAAGGTTCCGGTTGCATTGGGAGATCACTTCTACCATCTGTTTCAGGCTCATTTCCGGATGAACCTCTATGAAATCTTTCTCAATCACATTGTCAATCTTCAAAAGGGTCAGTACAGTACGGTCCTTTTCATGCGTCAGCAAGTCTCCTTTTTCTGCAAGTCGCATTGTATAGATACTATACGGTTCAAATGCTTTTATAGTCATATAAGACAAGCAGGAGACAATAAGAAGCGGAAGAAACAAATTGTAACCACCGGTCATCTCGGCTGTAAGGAAGATAGCCATAAGGGGAGCGTGCATGACCCCGCTCATCACACCTGCCATACCCATTAGGGTGAAGTTTTTCTGGCTCAATTCTATGCCGAAATCCATGAGATTAATGAAATAGGCAAATAGGAAGCCCATCATGGCGCCCACGAAAAGAGAGGGTGCAAATGTGCCTCCGACACCTCCTGCAGCATTTGTGGCAGTTGTTGCAAACACTTTTGTCAATACAAGACATGCTACAAAAATAACTATAGACCAAGGATTTATTCTGTCTCCATAGAAGATGGTGCCGTCAAGAATTCCTTGTGTGTTGCCATCAAGAAGTGTGTTTATGGCTTCATAACCCTCACCATAGAGGGGAGGAAATACGAAAATCAATCCTGCTAATATCACTCCTCCCATAGTTATCTTTATCCACCTGCTTTTAAATGCACCAAACCATTTCTCAAGCATGAACATGACTCTGGTGAAGTAAAGGCTAACAAAACCGCATAATACTCCTAATAGTATTGTCCATGGTATACGGTTGGTCTGGTAGGGCTCACTTTGGGAGAAAAAGAATTCTGCACCGTATCCTTCAAGCACGTAGGCCACAGTTGCACCGGTGATGGAAGAAATAAGCAAGGGCATCACCGTTGCTCCGGTTAGATCGATCATCAGTACCTCAAGAGTGAAAAGCATCCCCGCGATTGGGGCGCGGAAAATTCCGGCAATACCTGCCGCAGCGCCACAGCCAACGAGAAGCATAAGGATACGTGGCGAAAGACGAAAGGCTTGTCCAACATTAGAACCTATGGCTGCTCCGGTATAGACAATAGGTCCTTCGGCACCGACTGACCCTCCAAAACCGATGGTCACAGCTGATCCCAAGAGTGAAGCATACATGTGCTTTTTCTTAAGTCTGGATTTTCGTCGGGATATAGCGTAAAGCACTTTTGTCACACCATGGCTTACATTGTCTTTTACAACATATTTTATAAAAATTGTGACAATGATTATTCCAACCACAGGATAGACAAGGTTAAGCCAGTTGCCGGTGGTTGAGCTAAAGTGAGAAGTGAGAAGATGTGCGATTGTATGAATAAGAAACTTCAGGAGCTGCGCTGCAAAGCCGCACACTACTCCCACTACAAGAGCAAGGAAAATTACAAAATTCCTTTCCTTGATGTGCCGTTCACGCCATGTCACAACGTCTGCCCACCATTCTGTAAATCTGTTATGTGTCTCTTTATACGCCAATTTTTTTGAGTTTTCAGTTAATATTTTTTATTTTCCACGTCCATCCAATATTGTCAAAACCGTGTAGAGCATAATTTTCAGATCCACAAGCATCGACATATTAGAAATGTAAATGAGATCATATTTTGAACGCTCCACCATTTCATCAATATTTGATGCATAGCCATATTGCACCATCCCCCAAGATGTTATTCCAGGACGAGTCTGGTAAAGCAGGGCATAATATGGGGCTTTCTTAATGATTTTCTTGATGAAGAATTCTCTTTCAGGACGGGGCCCGACGATACTCATGTCACCGCGAAGCACATTCCAGAATTGTGGAAGTTCATCAAGTCTATATTTACGCATGATTCGTCCTGCTTTAGTCACTCTGGGATCGTTATCACTACTTAACTGAGGCCCTTCATTTTCTGCATCCGGATACATAGTGCGGAATTTAATAATATTGAAGGGTTTCTCTTTCAATCCGACTCTTTTTTGCATGTAAAACACTGATCCGCTGGAATCGAGTCTCACCCATAACGCAAGGAACAGGAATAGAGGACAGAGCAGGATCAGCGTGATGATACTCACAACCACATCAAAAGTCCGCTTGAAGTTTTTCTCGAATTCTGACATGCTTGAATGTGTAAGGTCGACAAGCGGATGCCCATAAATATCTTTGAGCTTGATAGATGAAGTCATGAAGCTAAGCATATCCGGGGATAGCTTAATAGGTATGCCGAGAGGAAATAATTGATATAGCAGACCAAGAATATTATCCTCATCCGATTTCTGGGGCACAAGAATAATCTGATTTATCGATCGTTCCTTACAAATATTCTCTATGTTATCAAGGCTCCACGAATTGGTTGTTAAGTCTGATTCTCCTGGAATACTGAAGAACCCTTCAACTGAGTAGCTGATTACGGCTTTGCTTTCATCAAGGCTCTTTGCAAGCATGTGAGCTTTCTCAGAATTTCCCACAATTACTGCGGAGTATCTCCAATCACGATTTCTAAAATGTCGGATCTGACAATTAATGACAATCAGACGTCCGATAAACGTAAGTGAGAAGAATATGATGAATACTATACATATCTGGACAATGTTGGCAAGAATATCGTTCATTTGGTCGTTGGTGAGCAGCGCCAGATGAAGCAGAATTGTGCTTATGGCAGATACGACCATAGCATTCAGCAACTCACCGAAGCGCGACTTTCCGAACGGATTGTTGTAGAACCCAGAAAGCCAGTAGATGCATAGGAGAACAATTGGAATAATTGCCTGCTCCACGCAAAGTTTGGTCTGACTAATGAATCTGAATAATGAGTCAAAAGAGAAAGGATGGCTGTCAGACTCTAAATATCTTAGAACATTGAACAGCATGAATGAAATGTTGGCGGTTATCCAGTCCGTCAACACAAATTTTATTCGTTCAATCTTCACAGATGTCATCTTACCTTTCATCTAATCACCTTGACAATATTTCCTCTTGTAACTTTGATTATATTACTTGGTTTGTTTTTTGCCTTGTCTCCACGCCTGTACCTGCATATATAATCCACTCCATCCTTGATTTCGTTGGAAATTTCAGAAAAAGTCATAGGTGTTGGTTTCCCGCTTATGTTTGCAGATGTCGACACGATCGGACCTCTCATTCTGTCACAAAGCGAGCGGCTGAATTTTTCTGACGTGATGCGTACACCAAGGCTTCCGTCGTCGGCCTTCAAATTATCGGCAATCCCAATTGGGGAGTCGTAGATTATCGTCATCGGATTGACGGCAACATCAATAAGTTGCCAGGCGATATCAGGCACCTCCTTGACTGTACGCTGCAGCATACCCTCCGAGCTTACGAGAGCGAGCATTGACTTTGAATCAGCCCTACGTTTGAGTTTAAAGATACGGTCGATAGCTTTCTCGTTTCTTGCATCGCAACCGATACCCCAGACTGTATCAGTAGGGTAGAGGATAATGCCACCTTCTTTCATGACACGGACAGCCTCTTTAAGGTCCGCTTCATCATATCTTTCTATATTTTCTTGATTTTCAGATACCATAAATATTCCACTCATTATATTTGTATAGCCTCGGCTTCTGCAATCCACAAGCGTGAAATTGCATCTGAAGGCATTCTCCAGTCACCTCTCGGCGAGAATGAGACAGGTCCCACCTTTGGTCCATCCGGCATGCATGAACGTTTGAACTGCTGGTTGAAGAATCTTCTGAGGAAAATTATAAGCCACTTCTTTATAATATCCTTGCTAAACGTGGGACGGCCATCTTCATACGGACCTTCAGCAAACGCTTTGCAAGCGAGAGCAAAAATCTTTGACGGCGCGAATCCGTTCTTGATCATGTGATAAATGAAGAAATCATGAAGGTCGTATGGCCCTACAAGATCTTCGGTCTTTTGGGCAATGTTTCCATCATTGTCTGTCGGGACAAGTTCCGGGCTGATGGGAGTGCTGACGATATCCTCGAGAATGTTTTTGGTGGTCTCGTCGTAGTCTTGGGCTATACGTCGCACGAGTGGACGGATTAAGGTCTTTGGAACTGATGCATTCACACAATACATCGACATGTGGTCGCCATTGTATGTGCACCATCCAAGAGCAAGTTCTGAAAGGTCGCCGGTACCAAGCACCATCCCCCCGGTCTTATTTGCCAGATCCATAAGTATCTGGGTTCGTTCACGTGCTTGTGCATTTTCATAGGTTGCGTCATGAGTGCTCATGTCGTGACCAATGTCTTTGAAATGGAGTTTTACAGCCTCAGAAATATTTATCTCAATGTGGCTGATTCCCATGCGGTCCATAAGCTCGACAGCATTTGAGTGAGTGCGGTCAGATGTTCCGAATCCGGGCATCGTAACTCCCAAAATTCCTTTTCTGTCGTAGCCGAGGTTGTCAAAAGCCTTCACAGCAACAAGGAGAGCAAGAGTTGAATCAAGACCTCCCGATATTCCAACCACAAGGTTGTGGCAGTTGGTGGCAAGGAGCCGTTGCTCAAGTCCCCAGGCTTGTATAGTGATAATTTCTTCACATTGCTCGTCGAATTTTATCTTTTCAGAAGATAGAAAAGGATATGGGCTTACCTCGCGCATAAGGTTTGCGGGCTCTGCTTGAATGACCGCAAAATCTTCCGATCCAAAAGTAGGAAGCACAATGTCGTTTTGCCCAAAGCTCGATTGACGTTGGCGTATGTTGCGTAGTTTCTCGACGTCGATGTCTGCAATACAATAGCCATCCTTACGCTGAAATCTCTTGGATTTACAAAGTATGTCGCCATCTTCAGCAATGATTGCATTGCCTGAGAACACGAGGTCTGAGCTTGATTCCCCGGAACCTGCGGATGAGTAGACATAGCCACATTTGCAGCGCGACGACCGCTCCTTGATGAGTGCGAGCAGGAACGCATGCTTGTCGATTATTTCATCAGTGGCACTTAGATTTGCAATTATGTCGGCACCGGCAACGCTGAGCTGTGTGCTCGGTGGGTTTGGCACCCACATGTCTTCGCAAATCTCAACACCGAATTTTGCGTTTTCTATACGGAAGAGAAGGTTGATCCCGAATGGGATAGAATGACTGTCAATATCAATGATATTATACTCTTTCCCTTCCGGGAGCCTCAGTTCGAGACCCGATGAGAACCAACGTTTTTCATAGAATTCGTCATAATTGGGGAGGTAGCACTTCGGCACGATGCCAAGAATCTCACCATATTGGATAACAGCCGCACAATTATACAACCTGCCTCGGTGCCTGACCGGTAACCCGACCACGGCAGTTACGTGCGATTCTTTAGTAACTTGCTGAAGAAAGCCAAGTTGACGCATTGCAGAGTCGAGCAAGACGGGTTGGTTGAACAGATCTCCGCATGTGTATCCAGTTAGACATAGTTCGGGGAAAACGATCAGGCGGGCTCCTTTTTTTGAAAGAGATGTGATCATTTCCGAGATTCTTACAGAGTTGGTGGCTGGATCAGCAAGCGCCACTCTTGGATATGCGGCAGCGACCCTAAGATAACCGTATTTATTCATTTCTATATCGTTTTCGTGTTGGGCAAAACTTTGCAACTACAAATATAATGAAGAAAAATAGAATAAGCAACAAAAAAAGCACAAAAAATAGACGACACCAATAAAAGGTGTCGTCTATGAATATGAAAAAAGTGATAATAGGTCTTACTTGAGAGCAGCTTGAACTGCATCGTTAGGCACCATCTCTTCTTTAAAGACATAAGCGCCTGTCTTTGGAGATTTCTCCATTTTGATGACTTTGGAGTAAG
>CAYQXG010000062.1:0-18155 GCA_964421525.1 uncultured Sangeribacter sp.
AGAGCTTCTCAACTGAGCCCATCAGAGAATCTGGAAAATTCATCAATTAAGGTGCAGAAGTTGAATAAGTTGCACTCTGTATATTTTGTGTCTGTCCTTCATCGGGCAGACCCATGATATATGGGCGTGGACTATTCTGTTTCTTGACCTTAATAGGTATTCCAGAACCTTCTGATGGCAGGAAATATGTTAGTCTTGCGCCCTTTTTTATTTTGTTAGCAAAAAGGACTAAAAAGGACTAATTTTTATTGCCGAGAGGAGCTACCTTTGCAACATGAATCAGACGATGCATATAGGAGCTCAAATAAAGAAGGTTTTCGAGGCAATGCCGCGGCAGTATACCATTGGCTGGTTTGCTACCCAGATCCATTGCGACCGAAGAAATATCTATTATATCTTTGAGCGCCCCACAATCGATATAGACCTATTGGCTAAAATCTCTGAAATACTCAACCACAATTTTTTTCGAGACCTCGCAGACGACTTTGACCGTAACCACTGACTTACATAGGGCCTCTCAAATCTTATGAGACGGGGTCTAAAAAAGGTATTATGTAGTTTTGCACTTATCGGTTGACTCTACAAGTATTTTTTTTGTAAAAAAATTTGTCTAATTTGATTCATTTTGTTAATTTTGAATCTTGATGAATGCAGGGCAATATGAAGCTTATGGCATTTTGATAGGAAATTCGTTGACTGTGTTGACAACAACGGCAACATTAAGCGAATAACCGGTTACTTAAGATTGAAACTAACTAAAACTTATATACAATGGAAGAAAATCTCGTGAAAACATGTCTTCACGACCGCCATGTGAAACAGGGTGCCCTTATGTCGCCCTTCGGCGGTTTTGATATGCCGATACAGTACAAAGACATCACCACTGAGCACAATGCAGTGCGCATTGAGGTAGGAGTTTTCGATGTTTCCCACATGGGAGAAGTAAGGATTACAGGTCCTGAGGCATTCAAATATGTTCAGCATATTTTTGTCAATGATGTGACCGGTGCACCCGATGGACAGATATTTTATGGCATGATGTGCTACGAGAACGGTGGTACTGTCGATGATCTCCTTGTATATAAGGTAAACGACAATGAGTATTTTTTAGTAATCAATGCCGCCAACATTGACAAGGATGTAAAATGGATTTTTGATAATGCCGAGGGCTTTGACGTTAATATTGAAAACGAAAGCCCCTATTATGGAGAACTTGCTGTTCAAGGTCCGAAGGCAGAGGAAGTGCTTAAGAAAATTCTTGGTCTTCCGCTCGAAGAAATTGCATTCTATAATTTCAAGACTTATCATATAGATGGAGAAGACGTCATCATCAGCCGTACCGGCTACACTGGAGAGGATGGCTTTGAAGTATATGGTTCTCATGATTTCACTGTAAGACTGTGGGACAAGCTTATGGAAGCAGGCGTACAACCCTGTGGGTTGGGTTGTCGCGACACACTCCGTTTTGAGGTTGGACTGCCGCTTTATGGCGATGAACTTGCAGATGATATTTCACCAATTGAAGCAAGTCTCTCGATGTTTGTGAAGCTTAATAAGGATGAGTTCATCGGCAAGGAAGCACTTGCCCTTCAGAAGTCAGAAGGTGTTAAACGTCGTATAGTTGGCATTGAACTTGAAGGTAATGCGATTCCTCGCCATGGTTATCCTGTAGAAGTGAATGGGGAAGTGGTAGGTGAGATCACTACCGGCTACCGGTCAATTTCAACCAGCAAATCTGTTGCCATGGCCATGATTCAGAAGCCTTTCGACAAATTGGGCACAGAGGTGGAAGTGCGTATCCGTAAGAAAACTTTCCCCGGTAAGGTGGTTAAAAAACGCTTTTACGACAAGAATTATAAAAAATAAATAATTTATCTATGCATTGTCTGATGCTGATTGCAGAAAGAACTATGTATCATGCATTATGACTTGCTTTAGATTGAGCGAAGCTAATAATGTATTAAATCTCTATAAAAATGACAATCAAAGACAATCTCCGCTATGCGGAATCACACGAATGGGTCAGCCTTGAAGGCGACATCGCAACTGTTGGTATTACAGACTACGCTCAGCACGCTCTTGGCGACATCGTATATGTAGATATGCCGGAAGAAGGCGACGAGGTTACTGCAGGTGAAGAATTCGGTGCAGTGGAATCTGTAAAGGCTGCTTCTGACCTATATTCTCCCGTTACAGGCGAAGTTGTGGAAGTTAATTCCGCTCTCGAAGACGAACCGGGTCTTATCAACCAGGATGCTTTTGCCAATTGGATTATGAAGGTTAAGGTTTCCGATCCTTCCGAGATTGAAGGCCTTCTTGATGCTGAAGCTTACGCTAAAATTTGCGAAGAATAAAATTTAATGCATAATGCATGATTCATAATGCTATATTTGCTCCCTGCCGAAGATACCGACATAAGCAAATAATTATGAATTGTGCATTATGAATTATGATTTAGATTATGAACAGATTTATTCCGCACACCGAAGAAGACATCAAGGTGATGCTCGACAAGATTGGAGTGAAGTCTACCGACGAACTATTCTCCGATATCCCCGAAGATGTAATTTTCAAAGGCGAATATGATATTCCGTCAGCAATGTCGGAAGTTGAGCTCCGCAATCACTTCAAGACTCTCGGCGAAAAGAACAGCCAGCTTACTGTGTTTGCAGGTGGCGGCGTATATGATCACTATTCACCTTCTGTGATTGGTCATCTTCTTGCCCGTAGTGAGTTCTACACTGCATATACTCCCTATCAGCCTGAGATTTCCCAGGGAACCCTTCAATACATTTTCGAGTATCAGAGCATGATATGCGAGCTTACCGGTCTTGAGGCAAGCAATGCATCAATGTATGATGGAGCCACTGCCACTGCCGAGGCAATGATGATGATGGTTGCATCTGCAAAGAAGAAAAACCGTGTTGTGGTGTCTGATACGCTTGCATCCCGTGTGGTCGAAGTTGTGAAGACCTATGCAAAATTCCATGGTGTTGAGCTGACAATTGTTGCAGAAAAAGATGGAGTGTCAGATCTCGATGCAATTGCAAAAGAACTTGAGGCAGGTGACGTTGCCGGTGTGATTGTTCCTTGCCCTAACAAATATGGTATTATTGAAGATTATACCGGTCTTGCCGACAAGGTTCACGCAGCAAAGGCGTTGCTTGCCATGAACTGTGACCCGTCAACTCTTGCAGTGCTCCGTACACCCGCAGAATGGGGTGCTGACATTGCTTGCGGCGATGGTCAAACTCTCGGTATGCTGATGCAATTTGGTGGTCCATATCTTGGATTCATGGCCTGCTCAAAGGCTCAGCTTCGCAAGATGCCGGGACGTGTGGTCGGAGCTACAAAGGATGCCGACGGCAAACGTGCTTTTGTTCTTACCCTTCAGGCACGTGAGCAGCACATACGCCGTGAGAAAGCTACTTCAAATATTTGTTCAAACCAGAGCCTCATGGCACTTTATGCTACCGTATATGTTGCTTTGATGGGAAAGAAGGGCCTGGTGGAAGTTAACAAACTGAGCTGCGACGGTGCACACTATCTTTGTGAAAAACTGCTGGCTACCGGTAAGTTCCAGAAAGCATTCGACAAGCCATTCCTGAAGGAGTTTACTCTTCGTACTGACCTCGATATTAAGAAGGTGAATGAATATCTCGCGTCGAAAGGTTTCATGGGTGGTTTGGATCTTGGCAATGGCCTTGTGGAATTTGCCGTCACTGAAAAGAGAACAAAAGAGGAAATAGATCAATTTGTCAATTTAATGCTGGAGGCTTAAGAATATGAAATACTACGATAAACTTATATTTGAGCTTTCTCGTCCGGGACGTGTAGGCTACGAGCTTCCCGCTAATAATTTTGCTACTGACGGAGAAAAGGATATTCCTGCCGATCTGCTTAGAGAGGCCCCGCTTGATCTTCCGGAGGTTTCGGAACTTGACGTTGTGCGTCATTACACTAATCTTTCCAACAAGAATTTTGGTGTTGATACCGGATTCTATCCTCTTGGCAGCTGCACTATGAAGTACAATCCGAAGATCAATGAGGAAGTTGCAGCTATGTCTGACTTTGCTAATCTTCATCCTCTTCAGGATGCGGAGACTGCACAGGGAGCACTTGAGCTTTATTGGAATCTTCAGAATGCACTCGCTAATCTCGCAGGATTCGCTGAATTCACGCTCAATCCTTATGCCGGAGCTCATGGTGAGTTGACAGGACTCATGGTGATGCGGAGCTACCATAAGGCTCGCGGTGATCACAAGCGGACCAAAGTGATAGTTCCGGATTCAGCTCATGGCACTAATCCGGCATCTGCCATGGTTTCCGGTCTTGAAGTGGTTGAGGTGAAGAGCCGTCCAAACGGTTCCATAGACATCGATGATCTCAAACCGCTCCTTAATGATGAGATTGCAGGAATCATGATGACCAACCCAAATACGCTCGGCATGTTCGAGACTGAGATTGTAGAGATTGCCAAGCTTGTGCATGAGGCAGGAGGTCTGCTATACTACGATGGCGCAAACTTCAACCCGCTTCTTGGTAAGGTTCGTCCCGGCGACATGGGCTTCGACATTATGCATATTAACCTGCACAAGACTTTCTCTTCACCTCACGGCGGGGGCGGACCGGGCAGTGGTCCGGTTGGTGTCGCTGAGCATCTGGTTCAGTTCCTGCCTAATCCGCATGTGAAGAAAGATGCAGCTGGCAAGTTTTACGTAGAGAATGGGGAAGAGGCTCTTGGAAGCGTTTCCACATTCTTCGGGAATTTCGGCGTTATGATGAAGGCTTATGCCTACATTCTTAGTCTCGGCAAGGAGGGAATAAAGGAAGTCGGACCTATGGCCACTCTTAATGCCAATTATATTAAGGAAAGCCTGAAAGACGATTATTTGCTTCCTATCGAGGGAGTCTGCAAGCATGAATTCGTGTTTGACGGTCTTAAGGATAAGTCGACAGGGGTTACAACTCTCAACGTTGCAAAACGTTTGCTTGATTATGGATTCCATGCTCCGACAATCTATTTCCCGCTTCTCTTCCACGAGTCGATGATGATTGAACCGACTGAAACTGAGAGTCTTGAGACACTCGATGAGTTTATTGAAGTGATGCACAAGGTAGCAAAGGAGGCTCGTGAAACTCCTGACACAGTGAAGAATTCTCCGCTCACTACCATTGTGCGTAAGCTCGACGAGACTACTGCTGCAAAGAATCCTATCCTTAACTACAAAGCACTTAAGAACGCATGAAAATCATCATAATCGGTGCAGGACCCGGTGGTTATGAAACTGCTTTGGAAGCTGCAAAAAGAGGTCATGAAGTGACTCTTTTCAATGGCGACCGGCTTGGGGGCACTTGCCTAAATGAAGGGTGCATACCCACCAAATGCCTATGCCGCAATGCCGAGATGGTCGCCTCTTTCAAGGAGGCTGATAAATTCGGTGTAGATGACTTCACCTTCACGCTCGACTACAATAAGGTGGTCGGGCGTAAGAAGGAGGTGGTTGATTCTCTTCGGTCCGGCATTGATGCCATGTTGAAGTCGGCAAAGGTGAACGTTGTGAATGCTATGGCAACCTTTAAGGATGCACACACCGTTACAGCCGACGGCACAGACTATACGGCAGACTACATTATAATAGCCACAGGATCCACCTCAAAGTCACTTCCTATTGAAGGGCATGATCTCAAATGTGTGAAAGATTCCACAGCGTTGCTTGATATCGAATATATTCCGGAGTCACTTACCATTATCGGAGGTGGGGTAATCGGTATGGAATTTGCCAATATATTTGCTTCTTTCGGCTCGAAAGTGACTGTAATCGAATTCATGAAGCAGATATTGCCACCATTCGATTCTGATATTGCCAAACGTCTTAAGCAGAATCTATCGAAGAAAGGTATCAATATCATCACAGGAGCAGGTGCCAAGAAAATCGAGCAAAATGAAGACTACGAGGTTGTAGTGACTTATGATGTTAAAGGAAAGGAAGAAAAGGTTGTAAGTACTGATCTTCTTATGGCTGTTGGTCGGGCTCCACGTGTGGAGGGTCTGAATCTTGAAGCTGCAGGTGTGGAATATTCAGCTAAGGGCATACCGGTAGATGATTGGATGAGAACTAATGTACCGCACATCTTTGCAATTGGCGATGTCAACGCCCGCATGATGCTTGCACACGTAGCTTCGTTCCAAGGACAACATGCCTTAAATGCAATTGACGGAAAAGAAGACAGAATCAATTTCGAAATAGTTCCAAGTGCTGTTTTCACAGTGCCTGAGTGTGGCATGGTAGGTCTCACGGAGGAGGCTTGTAAGGCACATGGAATCGAGATCAGAAAAGGACAGAGTTTCTTCCGTGCCAATGGCAAGGCTCTCGCCATGGGTGAGCCTGATGGACTTTGCAAGCTTATCTTCCGAAAAGAAGACGGTAAGCTAATAGGAGCCCATATCATGGGCGTGGAAGCAGCTGACCTTGCCCAGCAGTGTGCAGACCTAATGAATGCAGGAATGACTCTTGAAGGTATCGAAAATGTTATTTTTGGTCATCCTACAGTATCTGAAGTTATCCTAACTGCCTGTCACAACGCATGAAGAAAATTGCCGCTATCACAATGGTTCGCGACGACGATTTTTTCCTCCGGAAGTGGGTTGACTACTACGGGAGGGAATTAGGTCGTGGAAATCTTTACATACTCTTTGATGGTGAAGACCAAACGGTGCCGGACTTCTGTGAAGGTACACATACATTTATCCATAAGCGATTGAGCAATCAGATTGTGGAAGGGGAGCGTATGCGTCTCGGCCTTCTCAGCGACAAGGCTGAGCAACTGATGGAAAGGGATGGCTACGATATTGTGATAGGTGTTGACTGCGATGAGTTTATAATTGTCGATCCCAAGCTTGAAAAAGGATTGGCAGAATTCCTTTCGGAACAAGACATCAACTATACGATTTCTCCTTTGGGTGTTGACATTGGTCAGCACCTGGAGAAGGAGTCGGAAATAGATGGAGGCAAAAATTTCCTTGAACAACGAGAGTTCGGGTTTCTTGACACACGTTACACCAAAGGTTCGATCATTGCCAGGCCGGTGAGATGGGGCAGAGGTTTTCATCGCGTTAAGGGGCATAATTTCCACATCTGTCCGGATCTTTATCTATTCCACTTCGGATGTATCGACATCAAGAGAATGAGAGAGAGATTCCTGAATCCTGATAGAATAGGTGGGAAATCGACACGGCATTTCAATAAACGCACAAGAACCATAAGCATTGTCACCAGCAATGAAGCCCGTGATTTCGACCGTTGGACAAGGATAGCAAGAAGGATGCAGACATTTATCCGACCGGTTTATGCATGGAATAAACCTGCCATGTTGGGCAGAAAGATTGTTGTGGATATTCCTGCTCGGTTTCGTAAAATTTTGTAAAGTGAAGGATACCGATGACTATGGATAAAGGCAAACATACTAAGGAAGACGCGATAGATGCGGTTATACTTTGGGTTGACGGCGACGATCCGGTATGGAAAGCTCGTTGTGAAGTGGCGAGAGGTGGCAATCCTATGACACGTCGTGACGACATCGGAGGGGATCTTCGCTTCCGTCAGATGAGAGAGATTGATTGGTGTGTAGCATCTATCAATAAGTTTGCTCCTTTCGTGAGAAAGATCTTTATTGTCACCGATGGGCAGGATCCGCATTTGGAAAATACAATAGGTAAGTGGTTTGAAAATCCAATTCCTGTTGAGATAGTGGATCATAAGGTTATATTCAGGGGTTATGAACAGTATCTGCCGATTTTTCAGAGCAATGGGATTGAAACTATGTCTCATCGTATACCGGGGCTTTCAGAGAAATATGTCAACTTCAATGATGATTTTCTTTTGAGCAATAATGTTAAGCCCGATGATTGGTTTTCTGAAGATGGGAGTGTGGTTGACTATGGCAAATGGATGCCCAATTTCTTGCTTGATCTGCTTCATGCAATCAAGCCAAAGAAAAATGGATTGAAGACAGTTGGATACAAGGATATTATGGAAAATACCTCTAAACTAATTGGGATGAAAAAGACATTCCTGATGAGGCATACTCCTCATCCCATGCTCAGATCGCTTGGTGAAAAGTTTTTCAAGGAATTTCCGGAGTGTGTTGATATCAATTGTCGTGATAAGTTTCGTGCTCCTTGTCAATTTAATGCTCAAGAGGCAAATCACCTTATGGCGGCAAAAGAAGGTAAACTCAAGGTTGTATCACCGAGAGGTAAGACTCTCTTTCTTAAGCCTTATGCCAATAAGCCGTATTATCTTCGTAACCATTTGAAACCATATATCGCGGGAAAACCGCTCCCTCCATTTATGTGTATCAACTCCCTTGCAGAAGCCGATCCTGAAGATAGGAAGGCATTTCTTGATTTCATGCATTCTCTTTTTCCAGAAAGTCATTGACGTTACCCGTCATGATCAGATAGTTACGTTAGAAGGTTTTAACGATTTGATAGAAATATGGAAGAAAAAAAACCTTTGACATTAGAAGAAAAGCAAGAAATTATTCTTGAAGAATTAAAGGATGTAGATAAATTTTGCAGAGCTAACAATATCAGGTATAGTATAACCTATGGAACCCTTCTCGGGGCAATACGTCACGGCGGGTTTATTCCATGGGACGATGATGCCGATATATGCATGCTCCGTGAGGATTACGACAGATTTGCTGCAACATATAAGAGTGAGAAGTATCATGTATTGCAATTTGTGAATCATCCTGAAGACAAAGAGGTGTTTCATAATGGTTATCTTAAGATAAACGATCCAACCACTTACATCGCCACTCATCAAAATGGAATCAAATATGGCGTTGCTGTCGACATATTCCCCTTTGATCCGGTTCCGGAAGACAAAAAGGAACGTCATCGCTACAATCACAAGGTTAGGAAGATCTATAATAGGCTATATCATAGACACAAGAAAGATCCTATTTCCATAATTAAATCTTATAGACATTCAGTTGATGAATGGTGGAAGATGCTTGATGATACCTTGCACGAGGGGAAATATGACGACAGTAGACTTTTAACCCAATTTTTTTGTGCCGAAGAAGATGAAGTGCTTCTGAGCAAAGATCTTTTCGATAATCTCATAGACATACCATTTAATGGATATAATTTGCTTGGATTCAAGGATTATCATAAATATCTCGTGGCGTCTTATGGAGAAAATTATATGACCCCAAAAGTGTGGGCCCAAAATTTTGAAATCTACAAGAAATAAAATGATATGGAAAAGAAAACACCTTTGACGTTGGAAGAAAAGCATGAAATTCTGTTTGATATAATGAAAGATGTAGACGCATTCTGTCGGAAACATGATATTAATTACAGCATATCAGATGGTACTATGCTCGGGGCAATCCGTCATGGGGGATTCATACCTTGGGATGATGATATCGATATCTGTATGCTTCGCAAGGATTTTGATAGATTCGCTGCAACATACAAGAGTGACAAATATCATTTGCTATATAAGACTGACAACGGCACTGAATTCTTTAATGCCGGTTTCATCAAGGTCAACGATCCGACTACTTATTGGGAAGGACCGGAAAAGAAATTGATATATAAGCACGGTGTTGCGATAGATATTTTCCCGTTTGATGGTGTACCTGAAGATGAAATAGAGCGCAAGGAGAGAATGCATCTCATAAGGAGAATCGACAACCGACTTTATCACAAGCATAAGAAAGATTTACTTTCGAGGTTTAAATCAAGAGGTTTGAGCATAGATGGATGGTGGAACAAACTGAACGATCTGGTTCATGATTCTAAATACGAAGACAGCCCTCTTATAGGACAAGCAGTCTGCGTCAAGGACGATCACGTGGTCATGCGGAGGGATATGTTCGATAATATTATAGATATCCCTTTCAATGGTTATAACTTCCGTGGATTTGGAGATTATCACGGCTATCTCTCATTTCTATTCGGGCCTGATTATATGACTCCAAAGAAGTGGGCTCATGATTTTACTATCTACCGAAGATAGTAAAAGTCAAAGGGTGATGTCGATTTCCAACATCACCCTTTGTTGCCTACTATCTTGATTATCTGGCGCGAAATCTCGGGAGAGACCCTATTATATGATTTACGCCCTTTTATAAGATTGAGGAAAGAAAGGATCTCATATCTGATTCCTTCACCTTCAAGTTGGTAAAAATAACGGCGATTTTCAGATGGATTCTCATATCTGACCTCGAAATAGTCGGTTTTCCACCACGGTGCAGGAACATAGACGTAACCCTTCGTACCGGAGATAACCATCTCTCCTTCCGATTTTACTCCTTGTCCAACCTTTATTGAAGCAACTCCATTATCGAAAATGAATGAAACCTTTGTGAAGAGGTCGAAGTCATCGTGAAAAGGCAATGTCTTTGAAAACTTCATGGTCTGATTATACTCTGTCCCGAATATCTTAAAAATCGGCAGAATTGCAGTCGGCCCCCATGCAGATATAGAATTCCATATATGAGGAGGAAGGTTATCTGCATCAATATTGATGAGACTTGTGCAGGTGGTATCGACAGAAAGCACATCGCCAATAATACCGCTTTTGATGAGTAGCATCATCCGGTTGAAAGCCAGTGAATAAGCGGTCTTGATTCCATCCATCAGAACAAGACCTTTTTTTGCAGCAAGCTCAGTCAGCTCTTCAAATTGTGTCACCGATAAGGTGATTGGAGATTCACACACGACGTGCACACCACTGTCGAGAGCCTTTTTTATGTGCTTATAATGTTCGGAAGGCTTGGATGCAATATAGACGGCATCTGATTTATCCAACAAATCTTCAAATGAACTTGTCTCTGATGATAACTCTCTAAGTTCATCGTCAAGAAAGCCTGATGTAGTTGCAAATATACCTGCAATCTTCACCCCATTCACATATCTGCACTCATTCTTGAATTTATTGACAATGTTGGTCTCGCCAACAAGACCGATGCGGAGTTCCTGATGATGGCTTCTTATTTCCGTACTCGAGATTCCTTCGGTCCTATCGAGATAAACTACCTTGCAAAACTCATTGAGATAGTCGAATTTTCCAACCCAATCAGAACCGACTGTGAATATATCAACCTCGTAGCGCCTGATGTCATCGATCTTTTGTCCCTCGTATTCTTCAATGATGATCTCATCTGCCAGTCCTGTCTGGCGAATGGCCTCCACTCTTTCCATTAGAGATTGCCCGACATTGATTTTGCCTCGCGCCATGTCAAAGTCTTCGGCTGTCACTCCTACTATCAGATAGTCACCGAGTGCTTTGGCTCTTTTGAGAAGCCTTATGTGTCCCTCATGAAGGAAATCGTAGGTTCCGTATGTAATGACCCTTGTCATGTCAAATCTTGCCTTTGCTTTGGAGATCCTTTAATGCAGCAATCAATGTATCGTTGTCTGAAGCCGTCTGAGCACCAAAATGTCCTACACGGAACACCGTATCTTTCATGTCGCCTCCATTAGGACAGATCCATATTCCGTAATTGTCTTTAAGTTCAAGGAATATGCTATACGCAGAAGCAGTGGTAGGATGAAGTGGAGTCAGGGCATTCGACATAGATTCCGAAAATATCTCAAAGGGCAATCCCTTGATTTTTTCTCTGAAATCTTCTGCCTGTGCAGTGATTTTGGCTATTTCAGACGATGCACCCCCATTCTCTTTTATGCGTCGGAGCCTCGCATTAATCTGCCGCAGGATTCCGACAGCCGGGGTGAATGGGGTCTGTCCCCTTTCTGCATTCTTTAATGCATCCTTTAGGTCGAGATACATAGTCTTTGTCTCATTGCTCCATACTCGTTTCAGAGCTTTCTCCGACAAC
Source organism: uncultured Sangeribacter sp. (assembly GCA_964421525.1). GTDB lineage: Bacteria > Bacteroidota > Bacteroidia > Bacteroidales > Muribaculaceae > Lepagella. The sequence continues at coordinate 11,863 of CAYQXG010000062.1, forward strand.
ACAACAATTGAAATACCCGGAGCACATGCAAGCACTTTTTGGGAACCGGTGATGACAACGTCAGCTCCCACAGCCGACATGTCTAATGGATCAGCAAGGAAAGAACTTATGGCATCGATAACGTAGACCATATTGTTTCTCTTGCAAAAATCACCAAGAAGATTCGAATCATAGTATACTCCTGTTGATGTCTCGTGGATATTTACAAGAAGACCTGTGTAGCTTTTGCCATCGTAGGCCTCAAGCATTTCTGCAGTTACAACATGTCCACGCTCAGGCTTAATGGCTGTATAAGGAATATGGTAAATGTCGCATAATTCAGTAAAACGATGGCCGAAAGAACCGCCGTCAATAACAAGGAGATGGTCTTCAGGTGTAAAGACATTCATTACTACAGCCTCCATTGAGGCTGTGCCTGAACCGGTAATGAAGACAGCTTTAGCAAAATCCGGGGCATTTACAAACTCTTTCATCAGCGCTTCATTCTCGAGCATTATATCTGAAAACTCCTGTGTACGGAAATACGGCACCTGTTCACCTCCGATGGAGAGAATTTCTTCATCAGACATAACAGGCCCTACTGTGAAGTTTAACATATCTTATATTTCTATGATATCTTAATATTATATTGAAGATGTTCATCAGTCTTCAATGCAAAATTAGTAAAAAAAAAGGAGATTTCATTAAAAATCTCCTTTTTTAATAACTCTCTTACAGCAGTGAAGAGAAACAATGTTCGATATATATTGTTGGGTTGAGGATAAAGGGCTACTTTTGGGAAAATAGGCGTTTTAATTTACGAATGTCCTTAATTCCGGGATTATTCCTTATATAATCCTTCTTCTTTATCAAGCTACGATCATAATATTTATGGTCACCTTCCTCAGTCAGGTATTCATTGTCTATTTTATTGTCATTAATGTTGCAACTATCACTACATATAGATACTGCTAATGCTATAGCAAGTACTATTGCCAGCATTACAAATATTATAATCAACGTTATCATTTGTATATAACCGGATATTGAAGTCGTTTAAACTTATTTATGAATTTAAAAACTAAGAACCTCGAATTTATCTTATCAAGATCTTTCAGGGTGCTTAGGTTTACATATATAGTTTAAATTTATTGAGTTGCTTAAAATATAGAGTTAAAACAACTTAATTTTGAAGGTTGCAATCTAATAGATTAGAATAGTTTTGTCGAACTATTCATCAAGTTTCAATCAGAAATCTCATTATATATTTTTGAGATAGCTTTAATCATTTTGTCTTTTGTAAACAAAGAATTATATCGAGCAAAAGCATTACATCCAAATTCTTTAATTCTATTAGGATTTGTGATAATTTTTTCAATTGCTTCTGCCAATGCTCTTGCATTCTTAACAGGTACGTTGTAGCCGGTTTTGCTATCTTTATTTACCCAAGGCACGCCACTGCCATCAATATTGCAGGCAACAATAGGAAGCTCCATTGACATAGCTTCAAGAAGAACTACACCGAATGCTTCAGTCCTTATGGGTGATGGAAGGCAAAACAAATCTGCTGCCTTATAATATGAACCAAGGTTTTCTTCAGGAATACGGCCTAAGAACTTCAACTTATCTTCGACTTGCAAATTTGCCACCAGGTCTCGTAATTCTTTCTCTTGCTCTCCACATCCTCCCAATAGAATCACGACATCATCCGGTATATACTTGGCTGCTTCGATTAAGTATCGAAATCCCTTGTAATAAGTAAGGCGTCCGAGAGAGAACACTATTTTCTTACCCTTATATTTGTCTTTAATTTTTGAAACAAGTTCGTTGTCAACCTTAAGATAGGATGTATCAATACCTATGGGTACAATTTCAATCTTATTTTTATATGCTTCTAAATCTTTACTATAGGAAGTATATTTTTCGCTTGTTCCGATTATTTTAGATGCTCTGTCTAATAATCTTTTTTGAAGGGGATCATACAATTTCTTTAGCAATTGCTGTTCCCGCTTTACTATATCACAATGCCAATGAATTACAATCTTTGCACGAGTCTTGAAAATCAGAGGAGCGAGACTTGCAATGGGGTTTGGGAAATGAATATGAATTATATCATAATCATTTCTGATTTTTCTATATATAGAAAAAAAAGTCTTAGGTATAGGCGTGGAAAACTTTATTCCATAAATTGGAACTCGGAAGAGTTTGTAGTTAGGAAATTCTATTTCAACATAATCCGGTGTATGTGCAAAACAAAGTTCATCTACTTGATAATTAGGATTCAGATTAAGACCTTCTACAATGTCGTAATTGACCTTCTCCGTACCTCCCATGAATGGAGGATAATATTTGCCAATATGTAATACTTTCATATTCTGTCAGTAAGCGTTGTCTTCTCCTTTCAATTGATTAAAGACTGTCAAAAAAACTATTTTGATATCTAAAAAGATACTCCAATTGGAGATGTACCATACATCATGTTCCACGCGCTTTTCCATCTGCCATAGTTTTTCTGTTGCACCCCTATATCCATTTACCTGAGCCCATCCGGTTATACCTGGTTTTATTGCATGACGAACCATGTATTTATCTATGAGTTTTCTATATTCTTCTGTATGGCTGACCATGTGAGGGCGAGGACCAACTACAGTCATATTTCCTATCAAGACATTGTAGAATTGAGGCAACTCGTCGAGTGAGGTTCGTCGGAGGAAATCCCCGAATTTGGTTTTGCGAGGGTCATCTTTTGTTGCTTGTTTTGAGTCACTGATGGAATTGACTTTCATGGTTCGGAACTTCAGGCAAGTGAATTCTTTGCCATGCAGACCAGTTCTCTTTTGCCTAAAAAAGACAGGTCCTGGTGAACTCATCTTGATACCGATAGCTATAGGAATAAAAATTATAGGTGAAAGGATAGCAAAAAATCCGCTCACAATTATATCAAACAGTCTCTTCACAAGCTTATTGCCAAACCTTGTCAGAGGGGAGAATTTATGCACTAATCCATGCATCGATCCAATTTCTATATGTTTGAACTGCGCGCTAATCAGTTGGGGAAGTTTTGGAATGTAGATGAATTCCGCACCAACTTCTTCAGATACCTGCATCATGCCTACAAGAGAATCCATATCATTGCCGTCAAGAGCATAATATACAATATTAATATCTTGATTTATAGCTATGTCACGGACTTTATCCATTTCAAAAATAGGATCATTGTATAATTCAGTAATTTGATTATGAGTTGAAGGATTATCGTCGAATACAGCCACAACATTGATTCCATAACCGGGATTGCTGTTAATTTGTTTAAGAAGTTGCTTAGCGGTTCTTCCTGCACCGATAATAATAGCCTTGCTGAAATTATATCCCATTTTCCTGGCTTGTCGCAATATCACTTGAATAGTAAGCCCCCACAAAGTCAGTAATAAGATGAAGATTAAAATAAAGCTAAAATATACTGTTCTTGGTGCTTCAATTTTGAAAATATAGAGCATAGCCAAAGCAATCACACTTACTTTAACTACATCATATACGGCAAAAGCAATTATTTTGTCGTACCCAATCATGCGAAGATTGTGAACCCTATATCTCGATATTACAATTGGGATATACGAGAAATTGATAATCAAGATTAAATGAAGAGCATTTAAATCACAAGAAGGGTTTATTAAAATATAAGTTAGGATTGCCGACAGATTCAATATTATCCAATCGCCAAAAGTAAGAATAGGCGAGAGGTATTTACCGAATCTAAAATTTGTATTATCCAAAAATAGAGGTCTCATGATTTTATTTCAGCATCCTTTGCTGAATCTGGTCTATTATTTTATTCCAGATTATCTCTGCACTTTTTTTATAAGAATAGTGATTTCTCAACGACTCTGATAGTTGCACTCTATCATAAGTCAATGTCTTCATTTTAAGCGCTAAATCGTGACTATTGTCTTGCTTAAAATATACGACAGGAAAGTCAGAATAAATTTCCCTAAAAACTTCAATGTCGGATACTATAGCCGGTGTGTTTAAAAGCATGGCTTCCAAAGGAGGAATACCAAACCCCTCATATCTTGATGGCTGGATTAGTGCACGGGCGTTAATTATAAGACTCTTTAAAGCACCGTCCGAAATCTTTCCTGTAAACACTATTCGTGACGATGAAGATAGTGTTTTTAAAAGCTGTGAGGTTTTAGAGTCGCTTGTTCTAAATGCATCTTTATTTCCGACAACTACCAGTTTGAAAGATTCGGGCATTTCTTGAAATGAATCAATAAGAATATCTAATCCTTTATGCTTTTTGATATTGCCGACGAATAGAAAGTAAGGTGAAGTAATATTATATTCGTTCTCAATTTCTTTAGCATTGATAAGATTGGAATTAGCTCCATTATAGCAGATGTCCAAGTTTTTAGCATAAGGAAAGTGATGTTTTATTCTTGAAGCGGAGAACTTAGAAACAGTGATCAAAGCATCTGATTTTTTAATAGCAAGTGCGATATATAGTTTTCTGAGAAAGGTTCCAATCTTGGAGGTCAAACCTTTTACATCAAAAAAGATCACATCATGTATTGTAGCTATCACCGGTATCTTGATTCCGAAAGGAATATTATATTCAGGGGAGAAGTATGCGTCACATTTATTTATCTTGTTGACGTCAAAACAAAAAAGCTCCTTAATTGAAAAAATAGGTATATTACAGTTCAGAATGGAAACTCTATTGTCCCGATATTCAGCAAGTCGATCTTCATTACCGATAAGGAGCCATTCAGAATTCCTATTATTTAACAGAAATGGCAAAACACCTTTGAGAAAAGTTCCAATACCGCTGCTATCAATCATTCTGCAATCTATGGCTACTTTCATGATTTGAAATATTTTTTAGCTGATCTTTTTGATAAAATCTGATGATATTCATAGTCAATGATATATTCAGCCAAAGGAAAAGACTGGTTATTGGATATATTGTCATTAGTGCTATGACACTAAATATGGTGCCAGACAGTGATGCCAACATAATTGGAATATTACGTATGTATTTCCGTTCCTGAGCAATCAAATAAATGAAGAAGCCTATTAACGCCAGAAAAGCAAATATTCCTAATTCTCCTAAAACTTTTGAATAAGAGTTTTGTGGAGAAGAGAGTGGACTTAATCTTTCCCCCCATACTTTTATGCCCATTTCACCTTCATATTTCCAGATGTAGAAATAGTCAGTGCCGGGACCGGAACCTAATATCATATAGTCTTTAAAAAGTCTGATACCTAATTTAGTCGTAAAACTTCTGTAGGCTCCGGAATCTAAAGTGTGATCACCTCCGATAAAGTAATTTTTGATTTTCTCAAATGCAAAGTATTGAATTTGGTGAAAAGTGGAATTAGAACCTATATAGTAGATGCCAAGAAATGTCAGTGCTGAACAAGTAATGATTATTCTTTTGCGCATCTTTTTGTTTTTGTAAGCAATTGCGCTGAAAAGAATGATAATTGCCGGAACAAGAAGTGATGAGATTGTAAATAGCCAAGATAGAATATTGATTATTGTGATCGTTCTTTTATGCTTTAATTTAAAATTACCAAGCACCAGATAGTATACAACCCATGTTTGGAGATAGATATATGTTCCCGGTTCATCTGAGAAACCACCAAACCGCCCGGATTCCCCGGTGGAGAAATTACGGAAATCCATAAAGGCCGGAATGACATCAGGAAATCCAAGAAACTTAACAAAAATTAATGCATAGAAATTATAGAGTGAAACCAGGGTTCCGGTCATTAAAAACAGCCTTAAGATCTTATCGATATTCTTGTTTAGTTCTTCAGAAGAAATAATGTAATTGATTACAACCCATGTAAACCAATGGAATATCAATACCAAAAACGGCATGAATACAATATTTGCCTTAATAATTTTCTTCGCTTCCGGAAACCGGAGGTAATATTCCCATGGAAGTGGACGCATGAAGTAGTATATCATGCTGATTGTCGGAATTATAACAAAAAAGAAAAATAAGATCAATGAGCCTTTACCATAGCAATATTTTCGATCAAAAAAAATATATACAATCAATAGCGAGAAGGCTAACGCCTCATAAATTTTTAAACTTCCTCCAATATTTATTACAAATACCTGTTGGATGAAAATTGTTCCTACAATTCCAAAGAGCAATATGAAGACAAAGTGAGGAATTGTAAATCGGAATTTATTTACACTTGAGTTAAGACGCCGTCTCATAAAGATTTTAAGAGCCCCTGGGCGGTATTGGGCGAGTGATTTTCGCGAGTTGAGGAAGGAATTCCATTGAGTGAGAGCAGAA
>CAYQXG010000063.1:0-18140 GCA_964421525.1 uncultured Sangeribacter sp.
CTCAAATATTAATTTATAATAATAATTCCAAACTCATAAGGGAAAGAGATTCTCCTGGGGAAATTACCCAAATCCTCGCTGGCTTGGGCGCTTTTCGACCTTTGGCTCAGTCACATAGCCCGCTATGCTCCCGAGCCTGCATGCCGAAAATCATCCCAACCCAGCTTTCACGGGGCCTCTAAAATCTTATGAGACGGGGTCTAAAAATATCTGACATTCATATATACATATATACATAAGCTTTCATAGGCTACATGGTAGAAAGCTTTTGTATAAAAGAACTAATCTTGATGATAATTCAGATAAAAGTATTATCTTTGCAAAAACTATTAACCAATCATAACGTTTTCATGGAACTCATAAATTACAAAGTAATAGTATCTACAGTAATTCCCATTCTTGCTGCATTTTCTGTATCCGGACAGCGTCAGGATATGAAAAAAGGTGCATTTGAACCAACATGGGAATCTCTATCTAAAAGAGAAACTCCGGAATGGTTTCGTGATGCAAAATTTGGAATATGGGCTCATTGGGGTCCTCAGTGTCAACCGGAAGCAGGGGATTGGTATGCCCGTGCTATGTATGAAGAAGGAAGTGCGGCATACAAACATCATCTTGAGAATTACGGACATCCATCCCAACACGGATTTATGGAAGTAATGAATCAATGGAAAGCTGAATCATGGGATCCGGAAAAACTCGTGGAATTATATAAGAATACTGGTGCCAGATACTTTATGGCAATGGGTAACCACCATGATAATATGGATTTATGGGATAGTAAATATCAACCATGGAATTCTGTGAATATTGGACCTCATAGAGATATTCTTGGAGAATGGGAAGCAGCTTCAAGAAAATATGGACTTCCGTTTGGAGTTAGTATCCATTCAGCACATGCATGGACCTGGTATGAACCATCGCAGGGTGCCGATAGGCAGGGCGACATGGCAGGAGTTTCTTATGATGCAAGGCTTTTGAGAAAAAATGATGGAAAAGGAAAGTGGTGGGACGGTCTTGATCCTGAACTACTATATGTTCAGAATCATGCACTAAGTAATCCGGTTGATAATAACTGGTGGGATTGGACAGAAGGCACTGCCAAACCGTCGGATTCATATCTTGACAATTTTTTCAATCGTACAACAGATATGATCAATCGTTATAATCCGGATCTAATATATTTCGATGATAGCTTCGCCCCATTTTGGCCTGTAGACAGCACCGGACTTGAAGTTATAGCTCATTACTATAACCACAATTCAGATGTTAACTCAGGTAAACTTAATGCTGTTGTTTTTGCTAAGAAATTAACTCCTGATATGCAGAAAGCATTGGTATGGGATGTAGAGAAGGGAGTGCTTGAACAGTGTCTTGATCAGCCTTGGCAAACATGTACTTGTCTTGGCAATTGGCATTATGACCGTAACGTCTACAATGAAAACCGTTACAAATCAGCAAAGACAGTAATTAACATGCTTGTGGATATTGTGAGCAAGAATGGTAATATGCTTCTTAGTGTGCCAGTAAGAGCCGACGGGACGATAGATGAAAAGGAAGAGAAGATACTTTCCGAAATTAAGGCATGGCTGGATGTTAATGGTGAAGGTATTTTTGAAACTCGTCCATGGTCTGTCACTTATGGTGAAGGGCCATCTACTCACGATGCAAAACCTCTCGATGGCCCAGGATTTAATGAACATCGTTCTTCACCCTACACCGGAGAAGATATAAGATTCACTACAAAGGGAAATGTCTTATATGCCCATGTCATGGTATGGCCCGAAAATAATCAGGTACTTATCAATTCACTCAAGGATCAAACTATTAAGAATGTGACGTTGCTGGGCGGTAAATCCTTATCATACAAACATACCCCGGAAGGACTATTGGTAAGACTACCTCGAGGTAAACGACCGAATGAAATTTCTCCGGTACTGAAAATTCAACTTTAATATAATGAAATCGAGGATCTTTTACAAGTTATGTTTGTTTTGTTTGTGTGGAATAAGTTTTTTACTCCAGTCTGCAAATACTACAAAAGATGTAATATCGGGAGCGGGAGAAATGCTCAAGCCCCGTATAATAGTCTTGACAGATATCGCCCCCGCTGATAACGAACCGGATGACAACGAGTCGGTGGTGAGACTGTTGTCTCATGCAGACCTTTTTGAGATTGAGGCTATTATAACTTGTTCCGGTTGGAACAATAGCGGACGTCTTTACGATGAGAGCTGGACACAATATTTACATAACGTGATTGATGCGTATGAAAAAGACGTTCCAAACCTTATGAAACGCTCCGGCCAATCATCTTTTCGTTCATTATCAGACGAAGACAAATGTCAGGAAATCGGTTATTGGCCGAGCTCGCAATACTTGCGTTGCCGTCATAAAATGGGTAGTCTTGGATTAGGTCTCGATCTTCTTGGAAAAGATAATGTCTCTAAAGGTAGTGAGTTTATAATTGAGTTGGCAGAGCAACCTGATCTTCGTCCTCTTTGGATATTGGTTTGGGGTGGTGGTAACACTGTTGCCCAGGCTCTTTGGCAACTCAACGAAACAGGTGATTCGCTGCGTCTGAACAAAGTGCTTGATAAAATAAGGATCTACACAATCACAGACCAAGATGTTGATTGGGGCAGGAGAGGACAATACGATATCAGTTCACATAAGTGGATGCGTAATACATTCGGGGATAAACTGTTTTTCATCTGGGATGAGAGTGCTTGGCTTTCTCAAAATGAGATTGGTGCCTTGAATTGGAAAGAATACGAATCAAAGATTCAGTCTAAAGGCAATTTGGGAAAGGTATATCCAAAATACAAGTGGGGAGTTGAAGGTGATACTCCAAGCTTTCTATATGTGCTCCCAAACGGACTCCACAATCCTGAAAAACCATCTCAAGGAAGTTGGGGAGGATATTTTGAATATGGACTTTCTAACGATAGCACTTCCAGTTGCTTTTCTAATTTCAACGATCCTGTAAAGACTGTGTCAAGGAAATATGAGGAGTATTTTTATCCTGCTATATTCAATAATTTTGCGGCAAGGATGGAATGGGCTGCTAATGGTATAGGAAACCGCAATCCTGAGGTGATAGTAAACGGTCAGACCGGACTTAACCCTATTGTGATGGAGGTGAGCCCGGGAGAATGCATAAGACTTGATGCTTCGGAATCAAATGACCCGGATGGTGACGACATTGAATTCAAATGGTGGTTTATGGAAGAGGCTGGAGATATGATTGGAAAAGATATTACTTTAGATTGCAATGGTGGGGTTGCCACTGTGTGCATTCCGAAAGATTATAAAGGCGAAGAGATCCACATAATATGCGAATGTACCGATAATGGCAACATACCATTGACTTCCTATCGTAGAATAATCCTCAAACAATAATAAAAAAAATTTCGGATGAAATTGTCGGTAAGATATTTAATAATTACGATGTTCATTGTATGTTTAGGACAATGGACCACTGTATCAGCCAAATCCTCCAGGACTGTCAGCGGAAAAGTTGTGGATACCCGCAATAACAAGGGATTGCCAAATGTTAATGTCTCAATAATGGGATCCAATATTGGTACGGTGACTAATTCAGATGGCTATTTTAGTCTTTATATGCCTGATCCTCACAGTGCAAATGTGTTATTTTCCACTCTTGGCTATTCTTCTTATTATATTGCCGGCGATAGTCTTTCCAATAAAAATAATATTATTAGATTAGAAAGGCAACCTGTTGAATTGTCGGAGATAACTATCTATAGTGGGGATCCTGCTAAAATTATTGCCGCTGCACTTAAAAGGATTCCAGACAATTACTCCCAATCCAAGGATATGCTCTCGATGTTCTACCGTGAGACCATAAGGAAAGGTAAAAGATTCATCGGTGTTTCTGAAGCGGCAATTGATGTCTACAAGACTCAATATGATGTGAGAAATGTTGACTTCGATAGGGTAAGAATCGATCGAGGACGACGACTAATAAATCAAAAAAGCAGTGATACCCTTGCCGTCAAGATAATGGGAGGCCCAAATCTTGCTGTCAACATCGATTTTGTTAAGAATGCAGATATTCTTTTCTCTGAGCACGACTTGGATGATTTCCATTTCAAAATGGAAAAACCGGTATTTTTTGACGATCGCTTGCAATACGTCATATCTTTTAGTCCGAAAATTGTTAGGGAATATGTCCAATTCCGTGGTAAAATATTTATTGATCAACATTTACTTGCGTTCACGAGGGCGGAATTTGAGATGATCCCCGACGATAAAAGAAAGATGACTGCATCGATTCTTCACAGAAAACCGAGAGGGCTGCATTTCACGCCTCAGAAGATTGGCTTTGTTGTATCTTATAAGCTTGTTGATGGTAAGACTTATCTTAACTATATTAGTAATGAGATGCGTTTCAAGTGCGATATGAAACGAAAGCTTTTCTCATCGGCTTATACTATTTATGCCGAAATGGTTGTAGTGGATAGAATTCCTAATTCATCGGAGAAAATTTCTTTCAGAAACTCATTCAAGCCGCGTCAGGTGTTCTACGATCTTGTCGATGAATTTTGGGATGAAAACTATTGGGCGGATTATAATATTATTGAACCTACTGTATCGCTTGAAAATTCAGTTGACAGACTCAAGAAATCAAAATAAAGGAAGCCATAGTGTCTTGTCTACGTCTTATTGTCTACGATGTAGTAATTGTAGTATCTTGTCGCGGGGTTCCGGAAGGTTATAATCTTATTAGATTGGTTATGATACTTTTTTCGAATATTGTTGTTTATTTCGATTTCTTTTTATAACTTTGCTAAATAAAGCAAATAAACTAATCGACGAAAAAAAAATTGAGTATGGAATCAAAATATATATCAAAAGAACTCAAGAAATGTCAGGACCATGCCATTGAATTGAGAAATCGGGGATATGGGTGCGCTCAGTGTGTGCTTATGGCATTGTCAAGCTATATTGGGCTCCCTGAAAAACAAGCTGCCCGTATTGCAGCCGCATATAATTCCGGCTTTTCAAGTTCTGGTAATATGTGTGGTGCAATTTCTATTCTCGGTGTAGCAGAGGGACTTCTTTCAGAAGGCTATGGCCCAGAGGATAAATCTAAAATTATGTGGAATACTAAGGATTTACTTGATAAATTTACTAAGGATAACCAAGACAGGTATCTTTGTCCGGATTTGAAGGGAAAGGAAGATGCAAGAAAGTGTCCGGACCTTATTAAGCAGGCAATCGAACTGTTTTTTGAGTCTCATCCTGAGATTGCACAAGAGAAAGTTGGATTCTTCTCCGGAATTAAGAAGATTTTCAGCTGATACTGTCGCCTCATTGAACGTTCATGAATCCTACAGTTCTCAATCATGATGATATGGCTCACCCTTAAGTATAGTCATCGCACGATACAGTTGTTCAGTGAAAAAAAGGCGTATCATTTCATGGCTGAAGGTCATTTTTGAGAACGATAACTTATAGTCTGCTCGTGCATACACTTCCGGTGAAAATCCATAAGGACCTCCTACAATAAATACCATGCGTTTTTTCCCTCCGAGCATCCCTTTCTGGATAAAGTCGGAAAAACCTCTGGAAGTCAACATTTCACCTCTCTCGTCAAGTAATACCATAAGATCGGATGATGATATTTCAGCTAATATTAATTTCCCTTCTTCTGCCTTTTGTTGGTTTTCTGTGAGTTTGCGCGTGTTTTTAATGTCTGGAAGGTTCTTTATTGAGTAAGGTATGTAACGTTTCAGTCGTTTGCAATATTCCTCAATTCCAGTTTTTATATAGCTTGTGGCGGTCTTGCCGACCGTTATCAGTATAATATCCATTTTTTGCATATTTTTAATGCAAAAATAGTAAAGTTTTTTTAATTATGAAAACTAAAGACGAACTTATAGATGCTCTTCTTGAACTTGCCTTTGCTGAAGACATTGGCGATGGAGATCATACCACCTTATCCACGATCCCTGCCGATGCTATGGGGCGTTCTAAACTACTGATTAAGGAAAAAGGTATTCTTGCAGGTGTGGATATAGCTAAGAAAGTGCTTTATAAAGTTGATCCTTCAATAAAGATAAATGTTCTGATTGAAGATGGTGCTGAAGTCAATCCCGGTGATGTGGCATTCACAGCTGAAGGTCCTGTAAGGAGTCTCCTTGTGGCTGAGCGTACCATGCTTAATATTATGCAGCGTATGAGTGGTGTAGCAACCATGACCCGTAAATATCAGGATCAGCTTAAAGGCCTTCACACGCGTGTGCTTGATACTCGCAAGACAACTCCGGGAATGCGTATGCTCGAGAAAGAAGCAGTAAGAATTGGGGGCGGAACAAATCATCGCATTGGTCTTTTCGATATGATTCTGATTAAAGACAATCATGAGGATTTTGCCGGCGGCATTGAGCAAGCTGTGAGGCGTGCCGAGGAGTATTGCAAGGCTAATGGGAAGGAAGATCTCAAGATTGAAGTGGAATGCAGATCTCTTGATGATATCCGAAAGGTTCTCGAAATTGGTGGAGTCGATCGAATTATGTTTGATAATTTCACTCCTGAGCTGACTCGCGAGGCTGTTGCTCTCGTTGATGGTAAAGTGGAGACGGAATCTTCCGGCGGAATTACCTTCGACACTCTAAGGGCTTACGGGGAGACCGGTGTTGACTTTATCTCCGTTGGCGCTCTGACTCACAGTGTCAAAGGTCTTGATATGTCCTTTAAGGCATTCTGATTGGTAGCCTTTGGTGATTTGAGACAAACGAGGGTCTAAGTTATTCTGACCGATTAAGGTATTAAAATGGCGGATAATAAGAAAGAAGATGCTCTCCAATGGGGGAAGCAGGCAGAAAATATTGTCTCTGAATATCTCATTGCTAAGGGATATACAGTCAGGGAACGGAATTGGCGACCGAAAACTTCTAAAAGCGAGATAGATATCATAGCTCAGAAAGAAGATACTCTGGCTTTTGTTGAAGTTAAGGCTCGTTCTGACCGTGATGTAGATCCTACTGATGCAATAAATCCCGAAAAAATCAAAAATTTGGTGAGAGGAGCAAATGCATATCTGAATATGCTGGAACATGACTTCTTTTATCGGTTTGATGTTGCGGCAGTCAACGGTAATGAAGAGGAATATGTGCTCGATTATCTGGAAGACGCTTTTCTTCCTCCATTGCAAAGGCGATGAAAGAGATATCTCCATTTAGGTTCAAATTGTTTTCAGTTTGGCACCACAGAAGTGCTATGAAAGTTGGTGTCGACGGGGTGCTTATTGGCTGTTGGACGGATATCGGAAATGCGCAGACAATTCTTGATGTGGGAACCGGTTGTGGATTGATTGCTCTCATTATGGCGCAGAGACAACCGGACGCAAAAATTACTGCAATTGACATTGATCTCCCTTCTGTGGATGAAGCTGCCCGGAATTTTGAAAATTCTCCTTGGAGAGAAAGATTAAATATAGTTCACGGAGGCTTTCATGAAGTTTATCAAGATATTGAGGATCATGGCGAATCCATGGGCAAGTTTGATCTGATAATTTCTAATCCCCCTTTCTTTAATTCCGGGATTACAGAGATTCACACTCCTCGGGAAAGAGCAAGACATCAGGGAGATCTTTCTCCGGCCTCTCTTTTGATTGATTCATTGCCAATCTTAAATCCGGGTGGCTCCGTGGCTATGGTGATTCCCTCTGAATCCTCCTTGGAGATTGAGAATCTTGCCCAATCTCTCGGATACTCTTTGGCAAGAAAATGTCTTGTTAGAGGTCGTGCAGATGCTCCGGTCAAGAGGGCTCTCCTGCAATGGAAATTGGCAAGTGTTAAAGATTGTCAGAACGAGGAACTGACTCTGGAGATTTCACCGGGAATCCCAACTTCCGATTATCGCACCCTCTGCCATGACTTTTACTTAAAGTTCTAAACACATAAACAATTAAACGATTAAACAATTAAACCAAATACTCCGATATTTGTCTTTATAGAAAAGAATAACGTAAATTAACACAATCGAGCTATGAAAATTAGAAATCTGTTCCTTTTGGCTACTGCAATCGGATTCTTGGCTCCGATGGCTGTGCATGCCGACGATTATGTTGACGATATATACTTCAATCCCAAGAAAGACAAGACTGTAGGTGCAAAAAAGAAAAATCCGAATTATATCGAGAATTTCGCCAATATGGATGTAGATGCCTATAATCTTCGTGGACAATATTATTCAACTCCAATAGATACTATAGGAACTTCAATAAGTTCTGAGGAGGATTTCGTATATACTCAGCAGATCCAGAAGTTTTATAACCCTACTATAGTGCTCGACAATTCTCAACTATTGGCTGATGTATTGCAGAATTCCTATGGTAATGTTGAGATTGTATATAATGGAATCACGCCTGCTTTTCTTCCTACTTATGGATACGGTTGGCCATATTACAGAGGATATTACAATCCATGGGCTTGGAATGTCGGCTTTGGGAGTTGGAGCATCGGCGGTTGGTATGACCCTTGGTATTGGGGTCCGTCTTGGAGTTGGGGTCCGTCTTGGGGATGGTACGATCCCTGGTATTGGGGTCCGTCTTATGCATGGGGTCCGTCGTGGGGATGGAGTCCCGGTTGGAATCGTCCGGGTTGGAACCGTCCTAATGGAACTTGGAGTCCCGGGGGCAATCGCCCGCTGAATCCAGGTGCCGGATGGGCCGGTAATCATCGTCCTGCTCCTAATAGACCTGCTGCTGCACCTAATCGCCCAGGCAACACTAATCGTCCGTCTTCCGATTCTCAGTGGAGTTTGGCAGGCAATCACCGTGGTAGTTATGGACAGGCAGGGGGCAATGCCAACAAGCAAAATGCTCCAGCTAATGGCAACAATAGAGGTTATACCATTGGCAATAATGGACACCGATATACAGGTAATGGAAACAGCAATGTCAACAATTCCGGAAATAGTAATAGTAATCGGAATAATGGCAATATTGGTAATAACCGAAATTCGGGCAACTCACGTGGAAATTCCTACAACACCAATAACAATAGCAACAACCGCAACTCGAATTCTACCCGCAGCAATAACAGCAACTATAATTCCAATCGTTCAAGTGGTAATGGCTCGTTTGGATCAGGTAGTTTCGGAGGTGGTCATAGAAGCTCCGGAGGTGGCGGAGGCGGAAGAGGTGGCCGTAGATAAGTTATTTGTTTTCTAAAAATTTGGAATATACATGAAAAAAATACATTTTCTGGCCGCTGCATTGGCAATCCCGTTCATTGCAGACGCACAAAGTGCAATTGATGGCTTCCGTTTTTCTCAGCCCGATATGAAGGGAACTGCAAGATCAATGGGTATGGGTGGGGCATTCGGTGCTCTTGGTGGAGACCTGAGTTCCATATCAACCAATCCGGCCGGTCTTGGCGTGTATCGCCGTAGTGAAGTTGGTATTACAGTTGACCTCGACCTGCAATCTGCAACATCGGAGAGCCAAGGCTATAAGGATACTCAGAATCAGACGAAGTTTCTTCTTAATAATGTTGGTGGTGTGGCAAGCTGGAATCTTGCAAATCCGGTTATTCCAAATGTGAATATTGGATTTACCTATAACCGTGCTGCTTCATTCAACTCCCATTATATCGGAGCCGTCCCGCAACTGAAAAATTCTCTTACCAATTACATAGCAGGAGTGAGCAACAATGAGGGAGTGACAGTAGCAGATGTGATGTCAACCAACACTTTCGATCCTTATAATCCGAACGATGGCGGATATGCTGCTCCATGGCTTTCAATACTTGGTTTTAATAGCTATTTCATTACTCCTACCGGTGATGATGACCAGCCAAATTGGATAGGTCAATGGGGAGCTACAACTTCCGGTTCGGGTGTTTTTGAAGTTCAGACTGCCGGTGCAGCTAATGAATACAATATTGCTGTTGGTGGAAATCTATACAATAAAGTGTTCTGGGGTATTGATTTCGGTATTATCGACATGAACTATAGCATGACATCAATATGGCAGGAAAGCCTTGACAATGCTGTGGTCGACAATGTTAACGGTATGGAAAACAGTAGTGCAGATTGGATGATGACCAATATGTATAATGTCAGTGGCACCGGTTATAATTTGAAGCTTGGTCTTATTTATCGCCCCATTCAGGAATTGAGACTTGGAATATCATGTGCGACTCCAACTTGGTATTCAATAAATGAGAGCTACATAGCATCTACAAACTTTAATTATAGTGTTAATATTCCGGATATGCAGCAAAATAATGCTGTGACTAATGGAGGACAATGGGGTGTGAATTCCTATAATTTCCGAACCCCTTGGCGTCTGACCGCCAGCGCTGCCGGAGTCATTGGCAAAAATCTGATTGTTAGCGCTGATTTTGAGTGGAATTGGTATAATAAGATGCGTTTCTACAATGGAGGAGGTAATTTCTTTGACTATGATTACGGATATGATTACCCATACCCATATTCATCATCTTTGATTAATCCTGATCCATGGTATGCGACTAATGCAGACATTGAGGATTATTACAAGTCGACCACTACAATTAGAATTGGTGCGGAATACCGTGTAACTCCTCGATTCAGTATTCGCGCAGGTTACGCGAATGTATCTTCACCAGTTAGAAAAGAGGTGATGGATGGTTCTACACTTATCTATACGTCCGGCACCATGACAAATTACACATGGGATAACTCCACCAATTACATCACTTGCGGTCTTGGATATAACTTCGATCACTTCTACATTGATGGTGCTTTCGTGCATAAGTCAATGAGCAGTGAATATCATGCCTACACTCCAGATCCTGCAAATCCACAGATTCCGAGTCCTACATCAAAACTTAGCCTCTCAAATAACCAGATCATTATTTCTGCAGGTTTCAAATTCTAAATATTGAGAGGTATTCTGCTGGAATTTCTTGAAAATTCAATATAAAAAAGGAGCAATTCACATGAATGCTCCTTTTTTTTGAACCCTAACCCACAAATTTGCGTTGTATAGGCGTATTTATTAACATTCTTATTTATAAACTATGAAAAAACTATTAATGACTTTGGTCGGCATTTGTGCCTCGATTTCAGCATTTGCTATCACACCTTTTGCAGAATTCCAGCCTGTAGTTGCTGGTGATGGCCTTTGCATGTTTAATGTGCAGGGTGGCATTCGTGAAGAAATGATTCCAAATTTAGGCCTCTCTGTAGGTGCCGGTATCACTCAGCAGTGGAATTTCGAGAGTTCCCCACTTATCCCAATATTTGTGAGAGGGGACTATAATTTCAATGCAGGAAGCATGAAGCCGTTTGTTTCATTCGATCTTGGCTATGCTATCAATACCAACGATACTGACCACGGTGCAGTGGTAGTTAACCCTATGGTTGGCCTTAATTTCGGAAAAGTTTATGCAGGCATTGGTTATCAGGCTCTCTGCTGGACAGCAAAACATTCAAGTGCCTCCAATATGTTCAATCTGAAGATTGGCTATCGATTCTAAAATCGAAGATAACTATATTAGTAAGCCCTGGAATCCGGAGGAATGGATCCCAGGGCTTTTCTGTACTCTAAATTCTAAATTATTTAAGATATTTATCCAAGAAACGGAAGAATGTCCTCTGCCAAAGGATGGCATTCTGAGGCTTCAATATCCAGTGGTTTTCATCCGGGAAGACCAGCATCTCTGCCTCAAGGCCGTGCATCTTGGCTGCATTGAATGCCATCATGCCTTGCGATGCAAGAATGCGGTAATCAAGTTCACCGACTGTCACAAGGATCGGGGCTGTCCAGTTGTTGACAAATTTATGAGGTGAAGTTGCGAAAGTGCGTTGTGCTGTCGCATTGTTTGCATCCCACGGAGCACCTCCCATATCGAAGTCTGCAAACCACATCTCTTCGGTTTCAAGATATTGTGTCTCCATGTTGAAGATGCCGGCATGAGCTATGAGGGCAGCAAAGCGACCCTCGTGGTGGCCAGCAAGCCAATAAACGGAAAATCCACCGTAGCTGGCTCCGATAGCACCGATTTTCTTCTCGTCAATATATGGTTGAGAGGCAATATAGTCTGTTGCTGAGAAATAATCTTTCATATTCTGACCGCCGTAGTCACCTGAGATCTGGCGGTTCCATTCCTCACCGAAGCCAGGAAGTCCTCTACGGTTGGGAGCGATGATCACATATCCATGACTTGCCATGATACGGAAATTCCAACGATAGCTCCAGAACTGGCTCACTGCCTGTTGCGGACCTCCTTGGCAATATAGAATTGCAGGATATTTCTTATTTGGATCGAAATCCGGAGGAAGAATCACCCAGCAAGTCATGTCCTTGCCGTCGGTTGTCGGAACAAGATGCTTCTCCACTTTCACTTCAGAAAGCTGGGAGAGAATGTCCTTGTTGATTTCAGTAAGTTGTTTCACATTGCCGGCTTCTGCCACATAGATATCATTTGGCTCAAGCATGGAATGGCGCATACATGCAATCTTGCCGGTGTTTCCAAGCGGCTGCACGCCTACATAGTCATACTGACCATCGGCCACAACTTCAATCTTTGAATCTGCCACATTGACCTTGAAGATTGGCATCACTCCATCGGAATATCCATTGAAGATAATTTCCTTGCCGTCAGGAGTCCATGCAATAGCTTCCGGCCAGCGGTCCCAACCCTCGGTAAGGTCGCGGACTGCGCGGGTGTTCATATCCATTACCATGAGTCTCTTTTTGTCGCTCTCATACTTAGCTGTCTTCATTGAGAGGAAAGCGAGACTGTTGCCATCAGGAGAGAAAGCGGGGTCAGTGTCATAGCCGGGCCAATCTTCGCCTGGAGTCAGGCATTCGGTGTTGCCACTTTCTGTATCATAAAGGAAAAGATCACTGTCGGTTGAAAATGCATAGTCCATCCCGCTAAGTTTGCGGCTAACATAGACGAGTTTCTTGCTGTCGGGACTCCATGCGAATGATTCCGCGCCTCCAAAAGGCTTCATAGGACATTCAAAAGGTTCTCCAGCCATGATATCCTTGGCTCCTGAAATATCTGATCCATTGAAGTCAGCAACGAAGGGATGAGGAATTGCCTCTACCCATTCATCCCAGTGCTTATACATAAGATCATCGACCAATCTTCCGCTTGTCTTGTCGAGACCTTCGAAAAGCGTGGAGTCTTTTTGGTTGAAATCCTTGATAGATGTGGAGTAAACCACCTTCTTACCATCCGGTGAGAATAGAAAGCACTCAACTCCTGATTCAACAGAGGAATGGCATGTGACGTTTCTTCCGTCGGGTTCCATAGAGAAAATCTGCATTTTCCCTTGAGTGTCCTTCCCAAGGAAAGCAAGTCTTTCACCTCCATTGATCCACTGGAGATTTCCTTCTGATCCGGAAGTGTGTGTAAGACGCTGAGGTTCCCCTCCTTCAGAACTCACAGTGTAGATTTCTGAGTTACCCTTGTTCTCCTTAATGTCTTCATACTTTATTGTAAATGCAATGGTTTTTCCATCTGGAGATGGTGTTGCCGCATTTACTTGTCCTAAAGCTTCAAGCACTTCAGGAGTCATCATGCCGTCGACGATATTTACGTCAGGCTTTCCGATCACATTTTCTTCTTCCGATTGCTGCTTGCATGATGTTGCAAGGCATAATGGCAGAATCAGTGCGCTCATTGCAATTGTGGTTTTGTTCATTTTTTTGTTTTTTTGTTATATATAGTTTTTGATTGTTGTCTCGTCATGCTCTTGAAATTTGGATAGAGCTTTGCTATAAGATCGGGTCGGTGAAGCCTGTTTAGATCTCTAACGATTTGCTCCCTCATCTCCGGTTTATACCAGAAAAAAAACTGTCGTTGTGCGAGTTTCTCTTTTTCAGTGCGTGCCGTGAAAACCTTTTCCCCTGTATATGGATGAATACCTGTAAAATATATCTCACTTGCCACAGTCATGGGTGTAGGA
Organism: uncultured Sangeribacter sp.; assembly: GCA_964421525.1. Taxonomy (GTDB): domain Bacteria; phylum Bacteroidota; class Bacteroidia; order Bacteroidales; family Muribaculaceae; genus Lepagella. The sequence continues at coordinate 13,942 of CAYQXG010000063.1, forward strand.
GTGAAGTCCTGGACCTGCTCAAGATGAAAATTCAGATTCTTCGTGATGCATGCCAATTCAGCCATGTCAGTCTCTCTGCATGCAGGATGAGAAGATATGAAATATGGTATGAGCTGTTGGTTTAGACCATATCTTCGGTTGACATTGTCGAAAATCTTCTTGAAATCGTAGAAGAGATTGAACGATGGCTTGCGCATGCAATCAAGTACTCTGTCGGATGTATGTTCCGGGGCTACCTTAAGTCTCCCACTCACATGATTTGCAATTAATTCCTCAATATATTTGCTATTTGCCTTCCTCGTGTCAGGAGAATCAGAGGTAGCCATAGCGAGGTCATATCTTACGCCACTGCCTACAAAGGATTTTTTCACCCCGGGCAAAGCATCGACACTTCGATAGATATCGAGAAGAGGAGAGTGGTCATTATTGAGGTTGGGGCATGGTTTAGGATGCAGACAGGAAGGACGAACACATTTCTTGCATATATCCTTATTTTTACCTCCCATTGCATACATGTTTGCAGAAGGACCACCAAGATCAGAAATATAACCCTTGAAGTCTTCCATGCGGGTTACAGCTTTCGCTTCCTTAATTATGGATTCCTTACTCCGCGAAGCGATAAATTTCCCTTGATGAGCTGAAATTGTGCAGAATGAACAACCTCCGAAGCAACCTCTGTGCATACAAATAGAGTGCCTTATCATGTCGTAGGCAGGGATAACTTTCCCTTTATATCTTGGATGCGGCACTCTTGTATATGGAAGGTCAAACGCAGCGTCAATCTCTCCTTCTCCCAGAGGCTCCCACATAGGGTTGATCCTGATCATACGCTCTCCAAATCTCTGATATATAATCCTGCCATTCCATTTGTTGCTTTCTTCCTCAACGTGACGGAAATTCAAAGCTTGTTTTCTTTTGTCGGCAAGACATTCTTCAAAACTTGAAAGTATTATTGCCTCTGTTTTGTCAGTCACAGCTTCAGCGGGATCACAGAAAAATGCGGTCTGAGGTATATCTCTTATTTCCTCAATCTTCTCTCCAGATGCAAGTCTGTCGGCAAGTGCCGTGATGGTTTTTTCTCCCATCCCGTATGAAATCATGTCTGCTTTTGAATCCACAAGAATTGATGGACGTAGTCGGTCAGCCCAATAATCGTAATGTGCCACCCGCCTTAAGGATGCCTCAATGCCACCTGCTATGACCGGAACATCCGGATATAGTTGCTTGAGTATTTCTGAGTAAACAATGGTGGGGTAGTCAGGGCGCATCCCGTGCTTACCTCCGGGGGTGTATGCATCGTCGTGCCTCAGTCGGCGGTTGGCGGTGTAGTGGTTCACCATCGAGTCCATAGCGCCCGCGGAGACTCCGAAGAATAGTCTCGGTTTACCTAATTTCTTAAAATCACGCAAGTCATCACGCCAATTCGGTTGAGGAACGATTGCCACCTTATATCCTGCTGCCTGAAGGGTACGTCCAATCACTGCAGCTCCAAAGGAAGGATGATCCACATAAGCATCACCGCTGAAGATGATAACATCGGCCTCTTTCCAGCCCAACATCTTCATCTCATCGGCAGTGGTAGGTAGAAAATCCGTCTTTTTATACATTTTCGTTCTCTTTAGCTGTTATAAGGTCCTTGAGTGCAAGTAATTCGTCGCGGAGTCTTGCAGCTTCCATAAAGTCCATTGCTTTTGCAGCCTTTGTCATATCTGCCTGAACCTTTGAAATCCTTGCGTTAAGGTCAGATTCCGACATGTATTCAACTACAGGATCTGCAACCAGAGCATCTGTAATATGTTCTTCCTCGATGTATGGGCGTGGACCTGTTTGTGGTCTTGAAATTGGTTTCTTCACGGAATCCTTTCGTGAACCCGGAGTAGCCGGCTTTTGTCTTTGCTGGTTTTCTTCTGTCGGGGTCCCTTGATAAAGTTCGATGAGATCCGTGCTTGTTTTCTTGACTATCGGTGTAGGCGTGATTCCATGCTGCTCATTATATAGCTTTTGTTTTGCACGTCGTCTTTCAGTCTCATCTATGGTTTTCTGCATTGAATCGGTAATCTTGTCGGCATACATTATTACCATACCATTCACATTACGTGCAGCACGACCTGCTGTCTGTGTCAGTGAACGGTGGTTGCGCAGAAATCCTTCCTTGTCGGCATCAAGGATTGCCACAAGCGAAACTTCCGGCAAGTCGAGACCCTCCCTGAGAAGGTTTACGCCTATCAGGACATCATAAGTTCCCTCACGCAAATCATTTAGGATCCTGATTCGTTCGAGAGTGTCGACATCTGAATGGATATAAGCACTTCTGATTCCGAAACTTTGCAGGTGAGAATCAAGCTCCTCTGCCATTCTCTTTGTCAAAGTGGTGACGAGTGTTCTTTCACCGCGTTCTATTCTTAACTGTATCTCCTCAAGCAGATCGTCTATCTGGTTCATTGAAGGTCTGACCTCTATTTCCGGGTCAAGAAGACCTGTAGGACGTATGATTTGTTCCGTCACTATACCTTCAGAACGTTGAAGTTCATAATCACCCGGGGTAGCACTGACATAGATTGTCTGAGGAGTAAGCCTTTCAAATTCTTCAAATTTCAAAGGACGGTTATCTATAGCAGCAGGGAGACGGAATCCATATTCCACAAGGTTGAGCTTTCTGGAAAGGTCTCCGGAATTCATACCGCGTAGCTGCGGCAAGGTGACGTGGCTCTCGTCGATGATTGTGAGAAAATCTTTTGGAAAATAATCAAGAAGACAGAAAGGTCGCATACCGGGCTCTCTACCATCGAAATACCTTGAATAGTTCTCAATACCGGAGCAATGCCCCAATTCCTTTATCATCTCAATGTCGTAATTCACCCTCTCTGTCAGACGCTGTGCTTCGAGAAACCGACCCTCTTTACGGAAGAAGTCTGCTTGTGTACCCAAATCCACAGCAATCTGGTTGACAGCATTGGCTGTTCGTTCCTTGCTCGCAACGAATATATTGGCAGGGTAGATATTGAAGCCATCCAGCTCAGACAATATAATGCCGTTTTGAGGGTCGACAGTCTGAATTTTCTCAATCTCATCACCCCAGAATATTACTCGGAGCTGTATATCTTCAAAAGATAGTTTTATATCTACTGTATCTCCCTTTACCCTGAACTGACCGCTACCAAGATCGGTTTCCGTTCTTGAATAGAGGGAGTCGACCAACTGTCGAAGAAATGCATTTCTTGATATTCTTTGGCCAAGTTCTATTCTAACCACGCTTTTTGAGAAATCTTCAGGATTTCCCATACCATATATGCAGCTTACAGACGAAACGACAACAACATCACGTCTGCCACTAAGAAGGGCAGCTACGGTGGATAGACGGAGACGTTCTATCTGGTCGTTGATCATCAGATCTTTCTCTATGTATTTGTCGCTTGAAGGTATATATGCTTCCGGCTGATAATAGTCATAATAGCTGACGAAATATTGCACGGAATTATCCGGAAAGAAACTTTTCATTTCCCCGTAAAGCTGGGCAGCAAGCGTTTTGTTGTGGCTAAGTATGAGGGTGGGACGTTTCACCTGCTGAATCACATTTGCCATAGTGAATGTCTTGCCACTACCCGTCACTCCGAGCAGTGTCTGCGATGGTTGTCCTGCCAGGACACCCTCAGCTAATTCGGCAATAGCCTCCGGTTGATCGCCGGTAGGCTCATATTTTGATGTAATTTTAAAATCCATATAATTTTAGCTTCGTTAGCTAAACAAAAACAGCTTACGAAATATGTGTATTGAAATTTAATCTACAAAAATAATCAAAACTGTTGGATTTTCAAAATTTCATCAACTGCAAACACAAAAAATATTGTAAACATTGAAATCTTTGTGTCGTGAGATGCTTGCAATTAAATTTTTGACAGTTATATATTATTTGTTACTGATTTTTTATTAATTTTGCAAATAAACTTATTAAGACCCCGTCTCATAAAGATTTTAAGAGCCCCGGGGCGGTTTTGGGCGAGTGATTTTCGCGAGTTGAGGAAGGAATGATGCGGGCATCATGACTGACGAGACTTGGCGGAAAGCACCGTCCAAAAACGGGCTGAGGTAACTTTTTTGAAGATATTGACATAAATTGAACTCAAATATTAATTTTTAATAATGATTCCAAACTCATAAGGGAAAGAGATTCTCCGGAGGAAATTACACAAAGCCTCGCT
>CAYQXG010000064.1:0-17817 GCA_964421525.1 uncultured Sangeribacter sp.
AATCGCTCCAACCCAGCGACCCCAGGCGCTCTCAAATTTATGAGATGGGCTCTAAATCTACTATACTAAAAAACACGATAGATAATGACTACTGATTCCACATCTCCCAAAACTGTCGACCTGGCTACCATGCCTCTAAACATGCGTCAGATTTACATAATGATAGTCGCTTCTCTCGGACAGTTTATCGGACAAGGACTTGCTACCCTTGTCGGCATCGTAATTCCTCTCATCCAGCTTGTGGCTCATCCTGAACTAAGTTCAGGCATTCAAGGTCTCATGGGTTGTATTTCCCTTATTGGCATCATGCTCGGCACCGTAGTGTTCGGTCGACTCAGCGACCGCTACGGATATCTGTTCTTCTTCCGTCTATGCCCGCTAATAATCCTTGCTACATCTCTGACCTGTGTTTTTATTCATGCAGTCCCTGTGCTCCTCGTTTGCTTATTCCTGATGGGCTTTGCCATAGGAGGGGAATATAGTCTCGACCCGGACTACATTTCTGAACTGATGCCTGCCAAATGGCGTACTTTCATGGTCGGACTCGCAAAGGCTCTCGCATCGGCAGGAAGCGCGGTGGTGGCCATTATCTGCTACGTAATGATAACAGAATCGAAGGATCCCGCCATCTGGCCCGACCTTTTCTACATAACGGCTGCCATAGCCGCCATAATGTTCCTATGTCGTCTCGGTTTTGCACAAAGTCCACAATGGCTTATGAGCCACGGTCGTAAAGCGGAAGCAGAAAAGGCTGTGGAAAAATTTCTCGGACCCGATGTCCGCATGATATCTGATGCTCCTGCAACGCAACCTAAGGCTGTATCAAAACCGGAAAGCATGGGGTCATTCATCAAGGAACATCTGCGCAAGATAATCCTCACCGGCCTGCCTTGGGCATGCGAAGGTCTCGGTGTCTATGGCATAGGTATCTTCCTTCCTGTGCTGATAATGAGCTTCAAGATCGACAGTCTGCCGGCTGGGGCGCCGCAAATTGAACATATCACTCATTCAGTGGGGCTTACATTCGTTCTCTGCCTTGTGATGATGGTTGGGTTTGGCCTGGGACTATGGTTGCTTAAGAAAGAAAACCACATCAAGATGCAGGTGGTAGGGTTCTGGGGAAGCGCCGTGGGACTCGGACTGCTAATGGCGGCATATCTCTGCCATTGGCCTTCCTGGGTGGCAATTGCAGGCTTTGTAGTATTTGAGCTCTTCCTCAACGCCGGGCCTCACCTCATTACATTCATACTCCCCAGCCAAGTATATGCTATAGAAAACCGAGGCACTGGCACCGGAATAGCAGCAGGCATTGGAAAGGCCGGTGCGGTGGCAGGTGCCTTCATTATCCCGGTGCTCCTTAAAAGTGGAGGGCCCACCACTGTCATGATCGTGTCAATCGCAGTCATGGTGGCCGGAGCACTTATCACTTCTTTCGCTGCAAAAAAATAAAATATATACTATCGCTTAAAACCATATAGTCATGGCAACAACATCATCTCCAACCACTATAAAGCCCGAGCCAAAGTCGGAGCGTTATATCATGACATTCATGAATATCGTGGTGCTGATTCTTTCAGCGGCACTGATATCCTGGATATCTTATGATACTTTCAAGCGTATCGACTTCCTATCCAACCATTCCTACATGACATTCCAGTTCTGGGTCTGCATGGTATTTATCGTTGACTTTTTCATCGGACTTTTCTATGCCGATGGGAAATGGTCTTATTTCAAGAGACGCCTGATATTTCTGATCCTCTCGATCCCAGTCTTGAATATTGTCAATATGCTCAATATCACCCTAAGCCCTGATATGCTATACTTTGCCCGGTTTATTCCTCTTGCCCGTGGTGCGTTAGCGTTGGCTATTGTTGTGAGCTATGTCTCCTCTAATGCTGTGACAAGTCTTTTCGCATCCTACATCACTATTATGCTGTTCATCGCCTACTTCTGCTCATTGATTTTCTATCAGCGTGAAGCCGGTGTCAATCCTGATGTCAATAGCTATTGGACCGCTCTTTGGTGGACCATGATGAACCTGTCTACCGTAGGATGTGCCATTTCTCCTGTCACAGTTGCAGGTAAGATAGTGGCGGTTATTCTTCCGATTTCAGGAATGATCATATTCCCGCTATTCACTGTCTACCTCACAGACTATGTAACCCGAACTTTCAAAAAGAGCCCGCAATCCTGACCTGATTTCATGTCATTTCATTTTCATAATCTCATAGCAGCCAATTTATAAAACAAAACCGGCAACCTTCACAGGCTACCGGTTTTGTGCTTTATCCGTCAATCTTCCCAGACTGCCGGTTAAGCATTCATTGGGCAACATCATGATCTCTACCCAATGCTTTAAAACCTTAATTTTTATATAACTAAAATAACTAATAAATATTTTTATCTTTGGTGACTACAACAGCATCATGCCTGCCGTATAGCCCGGGCTTGGGAAATCCGGTTAGATTTAAGGTAACTCTTGGCAAGAGATACCTTGGTACTTATATGTTATTGCTAATCAACTATCAAAAGGCTTGAGTAATTCATGCTTGCTAAACAAATATGCATTTCAAATCAAAAAAAAGAGCCAAAATATTTTCACAATACAGACATTTTGATTACCTTTGCACAAAATAGGTATCTCTTGCCAAGAGATTTGGGAATTTACCTGTCTTTATGATTCGAATAAGCCCAACTGGATTACATAAGACATTAAAGCAATTTCAATATCCTGCTGTTGGCTCTGTCGATAGTTGATGTGTCGAGTGTCGACAGATATATACGTGTAGTAGATTCCTTTTCATGTCCCAGCCCCTCGCTTATGATTCCTAAAGGTATTCCTTCTGCCTTGGCTATCGATGCCCAGGAGTGACGTGCCACATACATGGTTAGAGGCTGTTTTATATCTGCCATTTCTGCAATTGCCTTAAGTCTGCTGTTGATTTTCTCACCTACGTTTTTATATGCATAGCGTTGCTTCGATTCTCCGTTCTTTATGATCGGCAAGAAGTATTCACTCTGATTAGGAGGATATTTGTCAAGTATCTGCTGCATTGCCTCGGTCCATTCTATCCTCAACAGCTGCCCAGTCTTTCTCCGGCGATAGGTGATATGTCCATCTTGCAAGTCGCTTTTCCTCAGCAATGCCATATCAATGAAGCTCATTCCTCTTAGCATGAAGCTTAAGATAAACATATCGCGCGCATACTGCAGTTTAGGATTTAATGACAAGTCAAGTGCTTTGATTTTCTTTATCTTATGGAGCGGGAGCGCACGTTTGGCAGTCTTCTCAACACCGGTATATACCCTGCGGAAAGGATGATGGTTATCTATTACCTCTTCTTCCACCGCACGATTGTAGGTTGCGCGCATGATACGCATATAAAATGAAATTGTGTTGGGAGAGATTTCTCGATTGCACAGCCATGCCTGATATTCTTCCATGATATTGGCAGATAGGAAGTCGAGCTGAATATCTTCACCTTTACGGAATCTCCTGAAACTATTGAACGTGGCAGTATATGTCTCTGCTGTTCGTATCTTTCCATTTTTCTTCAACCTGCCTATTATCATTTGCATATAGTTAAAAAACGAATTTTCCGATGATTGCCGTTTAAATTCCTCGATTACTGTCTCGCACGTGTAGATACTTCCATACCTTTCAAGTTTGCTGATTATTTTGTTAAGCCTTTCAATATCCCATCTGATCTTTTCCCTGATAGTATTGATTAATGCAATACGATCACTGCTTGATTTAGCTGCAATAGTGTGGTGTTTCCCATCCCATTCTGAAGGATAGACATGATAATCGGTAAGCAATTGGCGCGGTGATCTTTCATGGATGATCTGATAATAGATGGTGCCCTCCCGATCATGCCTTGATGAGGGGCGGAACTTTAATTTTACGGATGCCATTTCTTGATAAATATGATATTTGTATAAGATTTCTATTGCGGTAGTTGAAAGTTTAAATATTGATATAGGAACTGTCCATAAATATTCACATTTTTTCTATCTCTTGCTCCTTATATCATTTTTTTTGATTAACTTTGTACATTACAATACTATGAATGAGCCTAAAGAATTATACTAACCCTGAACTAATGAACTAACCTGACAAATAAATTTACTAACCATAATGTTAAAACTTATGAAATTAAAAAAAATTGGAGGAATGCTTGTTCTACTGGCTGCCTTGCTGGGGGGAACGTTTGCACTTCATGCTATTCACGCTCCTGTTGCATCTCGGGCTGCTGCAACTCTTGAAAATGAACCGGCGACCGCCTCTTTCTCTTTCGGTCTTGGAGAAGAAGGTCAGACTGCCACATTCTCTTGTCCTGACTATTTCTTAGCCTCGAAAATCACCTACGGTGAAAATCTGACTCTTGACGGAAAGGACAACAAGAGTATGGATATGACTTGGTTTGGAGTGAAGTCGCAATCTTCCGCTCCTGCAGAAGACAATGCAATACGATTTATCATCCAGCCTAATTTCGGTCTTTCATTCACCCCTACCAAAGTTTCTTTCAAGACCACCCGTTTTGGTACAGACGGGGGCTATCTTGATATTGCTTGGCAGAATCCGGATAAAACTACAGTGTCTATAGCGACTGAGATTAAGCCTAATCGGGAAAACAGCAATCCCAACCTGACTGAATTCTCAGCTGAAATCACTGGTGCTACTCCCGGGGAAGGTGCTTGCGGACTGCTTATTAATCTTTATAGCCTTGCTGCCGGGAAGCGTATCGGTTTTAAAGATATTGTTATTGAAGGCACACTGTCCGGTACAGAAAAAGATGTGCCGATGCTCGCTTCTTTCAAGGCCAACGGTGTGGAATATCGGGTTGATGATATTTTTGAGGCTCAAGGTGATATTTATACAGCGACTATTGAACTTGCGTCTGCCGAGACCATGATATCTGCTGAAAATCCTGTTTCCGACCTTGTGGCTCTTAAAGGAGAGATTGGCACTGTCTCCTATGAAGGTGACAACGATCATTGTGTGGTGACAATGCCCGTATCTCTTGGTGAGCTTACTATCAGTTATGTAGCAACCTTCGTGCGTAAGCCTTTCTTCGCTGTTACTTACTTCGATACTGATGCCTCTACGGTACTTGGCTCTCAGGATGTGGAGAAAGATGCGCCCATTGGCGAATTTGCTGTTGATTACTCAATCGCCACTGCAGAAGACGGATATAAGGTGCGCGGATGGTTTAACAAGCCTGCGAAGGGAACCAAAGTTTCTGTATCAGACATAATCACTGGTCCGGTAAGCCTTTACGCAATCGCTACAGAAATAGAGACTGAGTCAACTCATAAAAAATATGAGTTTAATCTAAACGACCCATCTTTCTCTCCGGAAGATCATGAGGCTTTCAATACTGAAAATGGTTATTTCCACGACTCAACCCACGGCTGGGCATTCAAAGACGGTGATGTAATAACCCTTCTGACAGGTCCGAAAGCTTCCGTATCTATATCTCTCTGCAAGTATGGTTCCGGTAGTAATATTGTGGTTACTGATGCCAAAGGCAACAAGGTCGCCACGCTGCCTGCTAAGTCCACAAACGATACCGATGGTGAGGTTGTGGCTTTCAACTACGAAGGAGATCCTGGACTTCTGACCCTCACTTTCGAGGCTTCAGGTGAACTGTATATTCATTCAATCAAAATCATGAACAATGCTGAGACCAATTATTTGTCTAATGGAAGTTGGTTTTTCGTAACACCCGGAGACGCTGGTTCTCTTTTGGATGCTATTTTCGCTGCCAATGTCGCCAATAGCTCAAAAGACGCTCCCAGATCGTTCGTTTTCATTCCAAATGGAACCTACGACCTCCGCGATGCTGTTCTCACAAACCTCGCCGGTCACAACATCTCTCTAATTGGAGAAAGCATGGATAAAACTATTATCAGAAATGCCCCGCACTTCTCACAAGAGGGTATCGCGCAGACCGCTACCCTTATGAATACAGGCACAAACCTCTACCTTCAGGATCTGACAATACAGAACGCAATGGACTATTATGCAGCCCAGGATGCAGGGCTGTCCGGCGGCAGGGCTGTGGCTTTTTGGGACAAGGGAACCAACACTGCTGCCAAGAACGTCACCCTCCTATCATATCAAGACACCTACTACACCAACAACGTCAATGGAGCATACTACTGGGAAACTTCTGATATCCACGGCACTGTCGACTTCTTATGTGGAGAAGGCACTATGTATATGACCAACTCGACCATTACTGTCGAAAAACGCAAGAGAGACGGAAGCGGCGAATGCACTATTACCGCTCCCGCCACGAAAGCTGGCAATAAATATGGATATGTATTCGACCACTGCACAATAGTGAACCATGCCGCCAAGTTTAATTATGGACGTGCCTGGAGTAATGAACCACGATGCGCTTATCTATATACCACCCACACAGATAATGCTCTAAATCCTAATCGCTGGACCGCGAACGGCATGAATGTGGCTGCAAAAGAATTTGTGGAATATAAATCCATGGATAAGGAAGGCAATGTGATTTCTCCTGATTCTCACATCATGACTTTCGAAAAGAATTCCGATAAAAATGAAATCCAGACTATACTTACCGATGAAAAAGCAGCTGAATACACAATAGACAAAGTATTCCCCGACTGGAATCCCGCAGAGCTCTGTAAGCAAATCCCGGCACCTAATGCCACGATCAATAATGGCGTTATAACTTGGGATCCTGTAGAGGGTGCTGCAGGTTATGCTCTCTTTAAGGAGGGAGAATTCGTCGCTATTTTCTATGACGCCATATCCTACTCCGACTCTGATGAAGCAGTCTGGACAATACGCTCCATAAATACCCAAGGAGGTCTCGGCGAGGCAGCTTATGTAATATCTTCAGGCGTCGAAACCATGACAACAGATGATTCCGAATGCATCATCTATAATCTTAACGGTGTGCGAGTAAAAAATATGGTGAAAGGCAATGTCTACATCCAAAACGGCAAGAAAGTTTTGAAATAAGTATCGTTCCCTATCCTAACAAAAGGATGACTGATAAAAAACCGCCGAATATCCCATGCAAGATATTCGGCGGCATTTTATTGTTTAATTATCAAGCAACTACTTATTTAGCAACTTTTGGCCCTATTGGTGCCTGATGAATATCCACTTCTTTGAGCGACACATTCCCAACTGTGTTTCCAACAAATGATGAACCGCTTTTGTATGGCCCGCAAAGGCGCATGCTCTCTGAAATCAGCCATACTATCTCACCGGTCGACTTCACTATTGCTGAAGCCTGAATGTCATTGACCCAGACATTTGAAGCCAGCGTATATCCACAGTCTGATACTGGCGAGAACGAATTTATTGAACTCCCGTTCAGATCGTTGAAATCGCTCAAGACCACCTCTCCATTTGGCTTGAGCAAATAACTTCCATTCATGCAATTTACTGCAGCCAGACCTGACTTTGTAAATACCGGTCCATGTTCACATACAATATCTGCTGGGACAACCTTCCAGCTCATGTGCCTTACAACATTCATATCCTTATCAATCACAAGACTGCTGATATCTCCAAAATTCTCCGGCTCTGTCACGAAGGCATATCCATCATAAAAGCAATTCCCTTGTTCAAAACATTTGAGCAAGTTGCCCTGCAAATCATAATAGCAAACATCATTTCCCTTCACTACATAGAAACGACCATTCACCACATCTGAGGTGGAGGAATTTCGGTTGGGAGCCTTGAAAATACATTTACCGGCCTTGTCGATCAATTGTTTTGTATCGTCCGATGTCACCACCCATGCATATCCTTCCGAGAAATCAGAGGCAGACTTGAACTTCGCAGCCATCTTGACCACTCCATTGGCATCCATATAGCCCCATTGTTCATATCCTTTCACAAATGCTCTCATTCCATCCCTAAGAGGACGCAATGCGTTGGTGGCAGTGCCATCGATCGAGATTGACGGATATATCCTTTTGCCTGTGGTGTCTATATAGAAAGAATTGTTACCGGTGTTTGCATTGGTTACAACAGTAGCAACCCCGTCTACAAAGTTGGTCACTCTATTCCAGGTCTGAGCCATCTCCTTGACACGCCCGTCAGCATAAAGCAGGCAGATTCTTCCAAGCTTATAACCCTCGGATGCCTTCCGCATTGCCAAGACTCCATCATGAAATTCCGGTTTTTCCAATGCCGGACTGCATGACTCCCAGTTGGCATCAAACAGTTTCTGTCCATCAACTTTCCAGAATTCATATTTATTATTGCGCTTCACACTGAAAACGCCATCGTAGGCATTCGACACATTCCACGGCTCTGCCTCAAGGAAGAAGGTCTGCGATGTAAGATACGGACGTGCATAGCGCACCTCTGAATCTCCGGATTCCGCCACACTACCCGCTTCAGACTCCTCTGATATCACCTCCATTGCTACAGGGGTAGACACGGATGTATTGGAGGCTGTACTTGGCTGTTTATTGGAATTGGATTTGCCGTTTATCGCCTTATCAGCCTTGTCAAGAGCTTTGTTGACCTTCTCAAGACCCTTCGATATATTCTTCAGGAGCTGTGCCTCCATTTCAGGAATAAACACCAAAGAAAAAAGTGCTATTCCAACCGTCGCAATAATTTTTTTAATACAGGTATTCATGTCAGTTTGAAATTATGTTATGGTTATGCATTTATTCTGTATTGACCGGCAATGCACAAAGGTAAACATAAATCATCAAACTTCCAAAGAATTAGGCTAAAAAATCAAAATAACTATTCTACGCGTTGTTTAATGCAGTCATGTGATAGCCCAAAGCATTCAACTCCACAACCATACCTGCAAGATATAGCTGGTGAAGTGCAGCCACATAGCATCCAAATGCCACGTCGGTTCCCGGCTCTACGTGTTCATGATTGAGAAGACTATATACTCGCGAGGCACACTCTGCAACCAAATCAGTGATCTGTTCGGCAGCCTCACCTGAATATCCAAGCAACCCTTCTACTACCGTTTCATCAAGATTGTCGTAACCTTTCTCATCGCGCAGTTTTTCATAATAATCCTTTCTGTTGGCATTCTTCTCCCAATCTGTATCCCAATAAAATGCCATTGCCATACCTATAAACATCATCCAACCAAGCGAAACCACCGGGTAGTCCTTAAATTCACGTGTACCGTCTGGCAAATATGACCGTCCAATTTCACCCCATTTTTCTTCTACATCCGGACATTCCGGCACATGCGGGTCAAGTGCTTCCTTATTCTGAAGGAAACTTATCAAATCCTTACGCACCTTGTACTCAAACTCCTTTACTATCTCCTTATTACTCTTGTTTTCCATAATAAAAATATTTTTTCTAATTAAACGCATTCTCATGCATTATAGTTGGCACTAACTCATAATTTCCATTGTGTTACATTTCAACTTAAAGCATTAAGGGTAGTGTATGAATATCAGAAAGGCACTTGAGTTTCAAAGCAATACTGCTGGTTGTCGAGAGGGAAAGTGAATTCGATCTTTTTTGAATGAAGCAGAAGACGATCAGCTGCACTACCTCCATGTTTGCCATATAAGCGGTCTCCAACAATTGGCATTGAGAGTCCCTCTGCTGATGCAGCGTGAACGCGCAACTGATGGGTGCGTCCGGTAAGAGGATGCAATATAATACGGCTTCGCCCATCAATACGGTCTAGGAATTCGTATTCTGTTTCTGCTTCCTTGCCTCCGGCAAAGTCCACTCGTTGGCGCGGTCGGTCAAGCCAATCAGGAGAAAGTGGCAGGGATATACAACCTTTTCCGGCAATTCCAACCAATTCATAATCTCCATCTAATTCAGCTACGTATGTTTTCTTCACTTTTCGTCTGGCGAAAAGCGATTGCATCATTTTGTATGCATTTTGACCGAAGGTAGCTATCAATAAGCCGGATGTATCCTGATCAAGACGATGTGCAACTTTCACCTGTCGGTCAGAACCATATTTCTTTTCAAGCCATTGTTGCACAGAAATTGCCTTTCCTTTCCCTGGCACAGAAAGCATACCACTGGGTTTGTTCACCACACAAAACCACCTGTTCTCAAATATTATTTCCGGTTCAAGGTTTTCAATTGAGGTGCGTTCACTTCCAATTGGAGGCTCTACGTCTACACCTTGAAGCATCCAGCTAAGCACAGGAAGGCACTTGCCACGACATGCCGGATAATGATTGCCATGGATACGTACCTCTCCACCTTTTGGCCTGCCATACCAGTATTCCGCAATTTTTAAAGGATGCAATCCTTTCTTATAAGCAACTTGCAGTAATTTTGGGGCACAGCATTCGCCGGCTCCTGATGGTGGAATACCCATAGGTGTATCTGAAAAAATACTGCTTAAGTTTCGGCTTTTACCGTACGCATTAAGGAGGTGGATACTCTCGAACAACCATTTTTGCAATGATTCTGAATCAATGCGGCGTTTTTCCTTCATCGCATCGAGTTGAGACTGTGCATTTCTCAAATCTTTTTCAAAAGGTAGCAGATAAACAGCCAATCTCTTTTTAAGCCGATGAAGTTCTGCTTTCTCAAACTGACTCTGACGAATCATCGAAGCTATTTCAGTTTTATCGGCACTGCCTGATTCTCTTTTGGCATCCCTATCTAATTTTGATTGGCGACATTTGTTCTTGAATTCCGCAACTTCTGCATCAATCTTATCCTTTGCACAAGAATAGTTGCTTTTTAGGTTTGCCAAGACCTCTTCTTCAAACCGTCGGATTTCAATATTCTGACGTGAGATCTCAGCTTCTTTAATCTTGAAATAACCATTAGGGTCAAGATAATCAAACACCGGCTCTACAAATCCCGGATAATGAAAACCGCTGTCTCCAAGTTGACCGGAAAAAGCATACAAGGTATGACGCACACCCTCTGCATCTTCTGCAATGAGTATCCCAAGCATTTTCCCTGACTCAAGTTCACGGCAGAAATTTTTATCTTCCGGTCTATCACTTTGCTTCAGTTTCTCCAGCCTCTCAGTCAATTCACTGAAAGCGGCATCACACGCAGCATCGGGAATGTAATCAAATGGATTGTTCATATCAAAATCTCAGGCGTTGCCTGGCAAGAGCCTCTTATCTATATTACCTCATTATTTTCTGTCTTTTCTATATGCAAATTTAAGCATTATTTTTGAAAAATTTTTATTCAATCATGAAAAACAGTGATAATTTCAGGCATGAGATAGATATCCGTTTCTCATCAACATGCTATTTTGTTTTTCTCCTGACTATATTATTAAGAAATCAAGGGGTACCCCTCATCCACTGCCGAGATGCCACGTTATTTCCACTTCAATTGTGTATGTATTCCTTTTTAGTAAATTAGTAAAAAGTCGGCTCAATTTCGGTTAATACTTTTTTGAAAACAATACAGTTCAGAAAGATTTTTATTAATTTTGTAAGTATAAAGTAACAATAACGATGAAAATAGCGATAGAAAAGACGGCTGACGGCTCTCCGACACTTTACCGGGAAGATATTGACGAACATTATCATTCTGTGAAAGGGGCGCTCGCGGAAAGCCGTCATGTATATCTGGAGACAGGCTGGCGGAAATCTGCTGAAACAGCAAGAAGGGTAAGAGTCTTTGAGGTGGGTTTTGGATCGGGACTAAATGCCGCTATAACAGCGTCGGCTGCTTTGGATTCGAAGACAGCAACAGACTACTATGCAGTGGAACTGTATCCTTTGCCAAAAGATACTATAGATATTGTTGCAAATGGAATTGAGAAAGAGTATCGTGAGGTGTTTGAAAATGTCAATGATGCACCTTGGGAAATAGCGACTGAGATAAATCCCTATTTTTATATTCTGAAATTGAAAGCCGACCTGCTAACGATTGAGCTGCCTTCAGATTTAGACGTTGTATATTTTGATGCCTTTGCTCCTGAAAAGCAACCTGAAATGTGGGACGAAGCGGTTTTCCGAAAACTTTATAATGCGATGAAGCCAGGAGCCATACTTACAACTTATTGTGCCAAGGGAAGTATACGCCGGTTGCTGCAGCAAATAGGATTCGTTACAGAACGTCTTTCCGGTCCACTCGGTGGGAAACGAGAAATATTGCGCGCAAACAAACCGTGTATGCCCACGAATTGTTAACACATCAAACAATTATAATATCTAATATAATATCTATAGACATGGAACATATCAAAGTTAAGATCATCAATGATTCTCCCTACGGACTACCTGAGTATGAGACACATTCAGCAGCAGGAATGGATGTGCGCGCAAATATCACCGAACCCGTCACACTCGGTCCACTTGAAAGACGTCTGATTCCCACTGGTCTGCGCATGCAATTGCCCCAAGGATATGAATGTCAGATACGTCCCCGCTCAGGTCTTGCCTTAAAGCATGGTCTTTCGCTCGTCAATACACCCGGCACTGTAGATGCTGACTATCGTGGTGATATCGGTATAATCATGATTAATCTTTCAAACGAACCCTATACTATCACTCCGGGCGAGCGGATTGCCCAGATGGTGATTAAGGAATATGTACATGTCGAGTGGGAACCCGTGAAACGCATTGACACCACCGAGCGTGGGGACGGAGCCTTCGGGCATACAGGAACAGAATGATATTGCCCCTTTAAATCCCAATTGCTGGATTCATCTATCCTTTATATGAGACATGTATCGTAATTTGGAAACATTGTTAGTTAACCATTAGCTATGATTCAGGATATTGTTTTCTTTGTGCTTGGATTGGTTCTTCTTGTGCTGGGTGCCAATTATGTTACTGATGGTGCTGTTGCCGTTGCCAGAAGGTTTAACGTGTCGAATCTTATCATCGGTCTTACAGTAGTTGCACTTGGCAGCACAATGCCTGATATTGTGGTATGCGTAGAGTCTGCATTCCAAAATAAACCGGCTTTAGCCGTGGGTGAAGTGATCGGATCTAATATTTTTGATCTGCTTCTCGTAGTAGGAATAATGGGTATTGTAAGACCGTTTAAGGTAAGTTCAATAATGCGGACTCAGGATCTTCCTATCCTATTCATAGCTACCTCTGCCCTGTGGATAGCAGGCGATAGTGTACTCTTTGACGGAGCACACCATGATACGATCAATCGTTCATCGGGACTTATGCTTATTTTGATTTTTATATTCTACATGTGGTTTATGATTCTTTCCTCAAAGAATAAACAAGCGATGGATCCCGATGACATGGATGAAATGCCTGCATCATCTATTATTCCTAAGAAATCATCAGAGAATATCGGAATAGCCTCTGCTCATTCTGTCAGGTGTGAGCTATCGTTCTTAAAGAACGAGGTAGCCACACTCAAGGCCAAGCACTGGTTTTCATGGGTTATGATAGCTGGAGGTCTCGGAGCTTTGGTGATAGGTGGAAACTGGGTGGTGGATGGTGCAAGCGGGTTAGCACTAAAAATTGGAATGAGCCAGACAATGGTTGCTCTCACTGTAGTGGCGATAGGCAACGCTCTTCCGGATTTGGTGACTTCTGTCACAGCCACAGTTAAAGGAGCAAGTGGCATTGCTTTTGGCAACATTGTGGGGTCTTGTATCATCAATGCGCTGCTGACTATAGGATTAAGTGCTTTGGTAATACCTTTGAAAGCAGACTCTATAGGTTTTGTAGATTTGATTACGCTTGTTGGCGGAGCTGCGTTATTATGGATATTCCCTTTGATGTCGAAAAAACAAAGTATCGGTCGCACTTCCGGCATTATTCTCGCAGCACTATATGTGGCTTACATGATATTTACAATAATAAGAGGGTAACCTTAGGTAAAACTGTGGTTTTACTTGGATTAAGAAATAATAAAAGTCGTTAAATTTTTATAGGATAACTTCTTTTTCGAGATATAGTTGTTATAATATTGCATTAGTTTCAATAAAAAATAAGCAACATGAAAAAGAAGAATTCCTTATCCGTGCTGCTTTGCCAATTGGTAGGATGCAGCACATCTAAAGTAGACAATTCCGTAGTCACAAACTTTGACCTTAATCGCTATTTGGGTAATTGGTATGAAATCGCTCGTTTCAACCATCGCTTTGAACGAGGTATGGAACAGACAAAAGCAAACTACACGCTTCGCGAAGATGGAAAAGTAACTGTTCTGAACACGGGATTGAAGAACGGCAAGAAATCAGAAGCTAAAGGAGTCGCCAAACTTACCGACACACCCGCACTTCTTCGGGTTTCATTTTGGGGTCCTTTCTACTCTGACTATCGCATTATGCTCCTTGACGAAAATTATCAATACGCATTAATCGGTAGCCGCAGCGACAAATATCTATGGATTCTGGCACGCACTCCCCAAATCTCAGATGAGACAAAAGCCAAGATTCTCTCAGAAGCACATAGACGTGGATATGACACAGATAAACTTATTTGGGTAAATCAATAATTCTATTTCGATTAGACTGACAGAGAAAGCTAACGAAGCCAGATGTAACAAACCTACTACAGTAAAAATATCAATGGCCAGACATGTAGATTTGTTTGGCCATTGATATTTTTAAATTTATATCTTAGATCCCGTCTCATAAGATTTGAGAGGCAATAGGGATGATCTCCTCATAAATTAGCGGGAAGTTTTTACTCTGCATAAAGATTTTCTTCCTTCTGTGGAATATATTGATCTACCAGTTTGCTGATTTTTTGTAGATCCGGTTTCTTGTTGACATAGTCAATCAATGTTCCGATTGGATATAGATCAGGGTCTGATGCCGATTGGAAATCTGCTGCATCTTCCGAATAGTCACCATCTTCCACAGCATCTTCTTCAATAGCATAGTCGCTGAATGCAATTGCGCGGTCTGCATCTTTATGCCGTTCAATGTTTACTAATAGAGTAGTTGGAATTATGCTTAGCTGAGGATCCTCTCCCCAAAATCCTGGATTGTTTAGTACTTCTGCCACTTTTGTAGCAATAATGTCAGTGAGTTCTTTTCGTGTCATAATAGAATCATTTTTCATAGTAATGGTATTTATTACCATAACGAATAAATCAACGAAATGGTTCTTTTTTGTTTTACTGTACACCGCCTTATAAATCCCACGCCCTTTCTGCAATATCTCGCTGATATTACTTTTATCAAATCCGTAGTGTCAGCAATAGCCCCTTACCGACTTTATAGTCTGAATCAATCAAGATAGTCCTGAACGTTGAGAGATTGATAAAACAGATTCCAAGTCAGAATTTATCTACAAATAACAAGATTGAATATCATTGTTTTATAACAATCAAACTTATATACATATATTTTTGGCTATTACAGACCATAAAAGGCTAAACATGAATAGTCCGATACAAACAAATATCTTTTGGCTTCTTTGATATTACTAATCAAAACAGCAGAGGATGTAATCAAATTGCGACATGATAAATGTCTTAATTTGTGAAATATTAATGTATTTGTGAATTCAAAAATTTATAAGTTTATGAATTTTAGAATAATAATTTTATTGATTTGTGAGTTTAACATTTTTTATTTGTGAAGTGATCACTTCACAAATAGCCAATATTTACCGTTATATATAAGAATTTTTTTCTCTTAAGTGCTGAAAGTAGTGTCGTTATCTTATCATAGCGTTGTCTGTCGGTCATATATTCCGGCAATTTATCATTTATAAGAATATTTATATCCCGTCTTTCTGCTTTACCAAACTCCCTTATGTACTCCACAATCAGTCTCTTGAAATAGTCATCGTCGAAACTTTTATTCTTGATATAAGAGGCTTTGAGTCCAGCATTCCCTCAGAGCACGTGATGTCTATCTGCATCGGCGGAACTCCGAGCATAGCCAACGCCTCGGAGTGGCGCGACGGAGGCATCGCTATGCCTCAATCCAAGATTTATTGACTACACTCCGTGTTATGTCCACCGTTGCCATAAGTAGACTTTAAGCATCTATTATATCTAGCCCACAATTACCTTTCTCTGATTACATCGAATGACCTAAAGACCGTACACAACATCTATGTTGAAAAGGGCAACAGACAGAAAGCAAAGAAATAATGTTAGCCGACCACAAGAGAACGGAGGAAGACAAAGCTAAGTTTGAGGGACTGAAGGGCAGGTACATTGGATTGTCAATGACATATTGAAAATTCAATCTCCATACACTTGACAACTTCTCATTTAAATTTATTTGTTTGTCTTTTTTGGATATTCCCGATGTTAAACTTTTATACTGTACATATGGTACTATATACAAACAAATGGGGATTTAATAACGGAAACACAAACAAATTATGCCATTTTGACCATAAAACGCCAGCTACACAAATAATTTGACATTATTTATACGACTGGATTTTAAGTTTTTAAGTAGATTTTAAAAGATCACTACTCCTCCTCGTTGAAGAAAATATTTATTCTTTTATGTCAGATACTTAGGTTTTTACGTAAGAGAATAGACAAGTTTGTTTGGTAATAAAAGAGATGATAGAATATTATAGGTCTGCTTCTATCCAGATGTTTAGATTAAGTCGACCTTTAGAAATAATGTACTATGGATATATCTGTTTATACCGAGCACCAAGTTCTATCACTTCAGATAAGCGGTGCAAACTAATGTAAGGACTTCTATGCTTGAGGTGTTTAAGGACCATATCTTCCGCATAACAGACTTCTTCCACTATCGATGAAAAGACCTTGCCGTTTTCACAAGCATCTTGAATTAACTTTTGTTGTGCCGCCCTGAAATCGTTATAATCTTTCATTTTGCGTTCGAGAACAAAAGCGATGTCAATATCTCCGAAGTCGTTAGATGAGCGATCAAGATAACTTCCAAATATAAATAGTTGCTTAACACAATATAGAAAAGTATTATCAGCATTAACTTCTTCTACTCTAACCAAAAATTTTTGGAAAAGGAGGTCTGCTTTTTCCTTATTCAGCCGCTTAATGAATTTAGCCTGAGCAAGAGCATTTCCTTTTTTTGTAACGACATATTTGTCGTATATGTTATCTTCAATATTCTCTTGTATATACTCTTGTCTTATCAACTCTTTGCATAAATCTTGGGCAGCCCTCTCTGAGACTTTGAAATAGTGCCGTAAAGTCATAAGAGAGAAGCTCGCTGGTGTCCGATACCGAATAAAGAAATCTCTTATGCCCTTTATCGGGATGTTCCCTATATTTGATTGTTTGTCTACTTTCATAATTAGTGTAATTCTAATCTCAATTTTTAATATACCCCTTGTTAGCAGAGTTTTATATCATTTGCTTTGAATACAATTTCAAGAATTGTCGGAATTTTTATGGAAAGTTCACGGGAATATTGTAAAGGTCATAGTTCCCAATACCTATTGGATCCTACATGAATCTTACCCGCCATTCGAAGTCCTTTTAGAAGATAGTCGATATTATTTTTCTGTTGATCTTCCAAAATAACATATAGTCACTTTAACAGTAACTATTAATATACATCATTATATTTCTTAAAACGAGTAAAAAAACGAGTAAAAACGAGTAAAAAACGAGTAAAAACGAGAATACTTTCATCCTCAATCACAGCTGATCCAATCCTTCTTTAGTTATTATCCATCTTTTACCAGTATCATTCGTAGTTAACCAACCGGAAGCTTGCATAGATTTTAACATATTGGTTATGTAATTAAGTTTCTGGGTTTTATTCATTTGAGCGGGCAGACTTTGTTCAAGCAGCTCAAAGACATCAGAGCGACGAAACCCAGCAGTTCCTGCGTTACTGGCAAGCTGAAGAACAAGCTTAACCATCGCATCTTTTTTTAGTCCAGTCTCTTTAGTATAATGACCTACTTGTTGAGCTTTTTGCGCCACTGATA
>CAYQXG010000065.1:0-17785 GCA_964421525.1 uncultured Sangeribacter sp.
ACTCAAATATTAATTTATAATAATAATTCCAAACTCATAAGGGAAAGAGATTCTCGGGGCATCTCAAATCTTATGAGACGGGGTCTAAATCAATAGTGTTAAAATTTGTAAAATATATCGCTATTTGGTAATTATTTTGTTTTTAAAACGTCTTAAGAAAATGTGAGTACATAAGACTTTAGAAATAAAATTAATCACTCAAAAATGACACATTTTATTAAGAAAATTTTGTTCGCTCTCTTTCTGACAACATCCATCAATATTTATGCAGATCGTTTGAGTATAAAGGGAACAGTTTGCGACTCAATTGGTTCCCCTGAGGGATTCGCAACAGTAAAAGTTTTTCTTCTGCCCGATACTATCAAGCCTAAAACTGCAGGAGTTGCCGATGAAAACGGTGTTTTCGATATTGCAATCCCGACCGTAGGCAAGTATAGAGTGAATATACTCTCATTTGGTAAGACCGACTTTTTTACAGATGTGAGTATTAGTGAAGATGTTCCATGTGCAGAACTTGGGAAAATAAATCTCCATCCATATTCAAGTCTTCTTGAGGAAGTGACTGTCACTGCACAACGTCCTCTTGTAATAAAGGAAATCGACCGTATCGGCTATG
This sequence comes from uncultured Sangeribacter sp., assembly GCA_964421525.1. GTDB lineage: Bacteria > Bacteroidota > Bacteroidia > Bacteroidales > Muribaculaceae > Lepagella. Next base: position 617 of record CAYQXG010000065.1, read on the forward strand.
ATGTGCAGGCAGATGAAGAATCGAAAACATCGCAACTTGATGAAATATTGAAAAAAGTGCCGTTGGTGAGCGTGGATCCTGATGGGACAATCAAGATTAAGGGATCGACTGATTTCAAAGTATATAAGAACGGCCGACCCAACAACTCTTTCTCACGAAACGCCAAGGATATATTCAAAGCTATTCCGGCTTCCATGATCAAAAAGATCGAGGTAATAACAGATCCGGGAGCACGGGAAGATGCTGAAGGCACAACAGCAATCCTTAACATTGTGACCATGGAAAATACGGTCATAAAGGGTGTGATGGGAAATGTCAGAATGTCGTACACGAAAAACGATAACCTTCCTACTGTCAGCGCATGGGTTCAAACTCAAATTGACAAGGTTAATCTATCCGTCTATGGTGGATATAACAACATCTCTCGTAGAAGTAATAAATATAGATCGGAATCGCTAATGAAGTATGATGACTCCGGTAATGAGCTTTTTACTGAAAGTTCCGGCAATAGTTCCGGACAACTTAGTTATTTCGGTTTGGAAGGTAGCCTTGAATTAGATACTCTTAATCTTCTGACAGCGGAATTCAGTGGATATGCTTATTCATTGAAATCAGATATGGCTGGTTGGAATTCAATGAAAGATAAATTTGGCAACTTGATATATTCCTATTCAAGCAGGGATCTTTCCAACCCTAACCGATATTTTGACATTGACGGAAGTTTCAATTATCAAAGATCCACACGAAAGAAAGGGGAGACCCTCACATTATCTTATCGTGTATCATCAACAAACCAAAAACAACACAGTATATCCGAATATGAGGATGAATGGAATATGCCGGTGCCCTATACCGGTAGATCCAATGATTTTACACTCGACTTCATAGAGCATACAGGTCAATTCGATTGGACCAGACCAATAAATGATTTTAACAAATTTGACGTGGGCTTGAAATACATAAATAGAAACAATCACTCCATCAATGATCAGGACTATTTCAACTATGAGCAGCTTCATTCTGATTTCACCCACAATACTCAGGTGTTTGCCCTTTATTTAGACTATCGTCTGAAGTGGAAAAGAATTGGAGCAAGAGCAGGACTAAGATATGAATATTCCCGGCTCGCTGCAAAATATCGGGACGGAAGCAGTGATCCATTCAGCAGTAATTTGAACGACTGGATTCCGAATGCGGCTATTTCCTATGATATAAATGATGCCAACACTTTGAAGTTGTCTTATTCAACACGCATCAACCGTCCCGGAATTAGCCAACTAAACCCCGCTGTCGTTTCAACTCCTACTACAATATCTTCTGGAAATCCTGATCTTGGATCATCAAGACATCAGTCGATCGACCTAAACTACAATTTTATAGGTCGAAAATTTAGTCTTGATCTCGGAACATCCTATAGTTTCATGAATAATGCCGTGATTTCGGTACGAGAACTTCTTCCCGGAGATATTATTAAGTCAGGATATGCAAATTCCGGTCATAACAAATGGTTTAACATATCGGCATGGATGAATTATTCTCCTTGGAGCAAGACCTCTATTATGATCAACGCAAACATAAACTATGCACACAGGTCTAATCCATCTCTAAATTTAAAATCGCATGGCTGGGGTACCAATGCATATTTACGTGTCCGTCAGCAACTACCTTGGGCTCTCACTCTTTCCGGTAATCTCAGTGTATATAAGTCCACTCCCGACTTGTATAACTCTGATGACACGAGATGGTCAGACAGAATATATTATGGATTTGAACTGCAAAGATCATTCCTAAAGGAGAACCGATTAACAGTGATGCTGGGTATCACCAATCCATTTGGACATTCACCACGCATAAGTGAACAGATGCCACTAAACAACGGATATACAGGCTACAGCAGAAGCTATAACTACAATAATGCAAACAGGTATACACTCTCAGTCAGCTACCGCTTCGGATCTTTGAATGCAATGGTAAAAAAGACTGCGAAGTCAATATCAAACGATGATGTAGATAACAGAAAAAATTAATAAACAGTATCTTGAAATATAAATAAAAAAAATGTTAAGGAGGACGTAATGTTTCGTCCTCTTTTTCGTATATATATATGTAAAACATTGAAATCATTAAAGTGAAATCAGATAAATTGACATCATCGTTTCTAATGCTTCGGGATAAATTATTCCGGAATGCAATGAGATTCCTCAAAAACGACGAGGATGCAAGCGATGCGTTGCAAGACACATTCTTCCGTCTATGGAAGAATGGGCCTGTGGAATCTGACGATGAAGCCAAAAATAAGCTGTTCGCGGTTCTTCATAATGTATGTATCGATAGGTTGAGAAAAAAGAAAGATATTATTGCTGACGAATCCGAAATATCTAGTTTAATTGTTATGCCTAATGAAGGAGTGGATATGGAAAGATTTGAGATGTTGCTCACAACAGGACTCAGCGAGGCTCAAAGAAGTATATATAAACTTATAATACAAAATGGGATGGAATATGAAGAAACTGCGTTGCAGCTTGATATGACCGTGGAAGCGGTCAGGGCACAAATGTGTCGGGCGAGAAAAAAAATACGTGAAAACTATATAAAGCTCAATAGATGAAAGATCAAGACACTATACTTACCTTTCAAGAAACAGAGGAACTGTGCCGTCGTTATATAGATTGTCAACTTTCTGTTTTAGAGGAAAAAGAATTGCAATACGTTCTTGGATACCTGCAATACGATAGTCCTGTAATTCAAGAAGCACGAGAGTCGATGATGGCTGAGGGACTGCTAAGCAAACTACAAAGCAATAAGCACATCCCGACTAAGACACATCGTTTCAAATGGAAACGCTTGACTGCAGGAATTGCAGCTTCAGTGGTTATTACCGTAGTGTCTATCACTTTTGTTCTTAAGAATCACAAATCAAATGATTTGTTAAGCGACAATCATATCACTCCGGAATTATCCACTAAGGATTATATACTTGCTTATCAGAATGGCAAGAGACTCTCTCATGAAGAGGCTATAAAAGCAGCCGATGAATCTGAAAAATTAATCAATGATTTTTTTGCTTATGCTGAAGCAAAGAAGAAAGAATCAGAAGAAATTCAAAATTTTATTATAAATTCAATGTCAAATAACAAATGAAAAGGTTTACATTATTTATAATCAGTTCTATATTAAGTGTTATAGCCGGAGCTACACCCCCAAACCTTAATGTTGAGAAGCTTTTCGATGGCACTTATAACAACAACAAGTCTGTTTCCATTGTGATATCTAAGAATAAGAGTGAACATTCATATTGCATGATTGTGAATAATAACGAGTCTATCGTGAATAAAATAAAAGATTATTACAACAAGGACCATAAAAGAGCTGATGAATCTCAGGAAATGTTTCCTAGAAGTGGAGGGGTCATGCGATGGATGGTGATTATCAACAATAATGAGAAAATTGAGATAGGGTATATGTATGACAACAAGGTTTGTCAGTTTTTTATTAAAGGTCCCGCTGAGGCTTTTAAATGAGCTGATCCTAATCAAAATTTATTTTACTCCTTGCAAGATGCAGGGAGTTTTTTATTTGCAATATTGCCAAAAAATGACTAATTTTGCATTTTGATTGTAAATAATATTGGCTGTGTCGTTTAGGCAAGCCGGAAGAATTAAGACACAAGTAAATACGTATGCCTACTTCAAAGGAAATAAGAGAGTCGTTCAAACGATTTTTTGAAAGCAAGGGTCATCACATTGTGCCCTCTGCACCCATGGTCATTAAAGATGACCCGACACTTATGTTCACCAATGCCGGAATGAATCAGTTCAAGGATATCATTCTTGGTAACCGGCCTGCAAAATATACCCGAGTGGCTGACTCACAGAAATGCCTCCGTGTAAGCGGTAAGCACAATGACCTTGAGGAAGTCGGACATGACACATATCATCACACTATGTTCGAGATGCTCGGTAATTGGTCGTTTGGAGATTACTTCAAGAAAGAAGCTATAGACTGGGCATGGGAATATCTCGTTGATGTTCTCAAACTTGATCCCAATCGTCTTTATGCAACTGTTTTCGAAGGATATGCTCCTGAAGGTCTTGAACGCGATAACGAAGCTGCATCCTATTGGGAAGCACATCTTCCTAAGAGTCATATAATCAACGGAAACCGTCACGACAATTTCTGGGAAATGGGTGACACGGGTCCTTGTGGCCCTTGCTCTGAGATTCATATTGATCTTCGTTCAGACAAGGAAAGGGCAGAAGTGGATGGCGCTACTCTCGTTAATAAGGATAATCCTCAGGTAATTGAAATCTGGAACCTTGTCTTCATGCAGTATGAACGCAAGGCTGACGGTCATCTTGAACCACTTCCGGCAAAAGTAATAGATACAGGAATGGGCTTCGAGCGTCTTTGCATGGCACTTCAAGGAAAGAAGTCGAACTATGACACTGATGTTTTCACACCATTCATAGCTAAGATAAGCGAGATTTCCGGTAAGGAATATGGCAAGGACAAGATGGTAGACGTCGCCATGCGCGTATGTTCTGACCATTGTCGTACCATAGCTTTCTCAATCGCAGATTCTCAACTTCCAAGTAATGCAAAAGCAGGTTACGTTATCCGCAGAATTCTTCGTAGGGCCGTGCGCTATGCCTATACATTCCTGGATCAGAAAACTCCATTCATCTACCAGCTTGTTGATGTCTTGGTCGACCAGATGGGAGAGGCATATCCGGAACTCGTGGCACAGAAGGATCTTATAAAGAAAGTGATTAAGGAAGAAGAGGAATCATTCCTGCGCACTCTCGATAAAGGTATAGGTCTTCTTGACACTCTCATTGCTAATGCTAAGAAAGAAGGCAAGACTGAGATCAGTGGAAAAGATGCATTCACTCTTTATGATACATACGGATTTCCTCTCGACCTCACGGAACTTATACTCCGCGAACAGGGGATGACACTCGACCATAAGGGATATGAGGATGAAATGAATCTCCAGAAACAGCGTGCCCGCAATGCTGCTGCCGTGGAAACCGGCGACTGGGTTGTGCTCAAGGATGGAGAACAGAAGTTTGTAGGTTACGATAAGACTGAAAATGAAAGCCGGATCCTTCGTTACCGTAAAGTTAAGCAAAAAGGTAAGGAATTTTTCCAGATAATCCTCGACGAAACACCATTTTATGGCGAAATGGGAGGTCAGGTTGGAGATAAAGGAAAACTGATTGATTCCAACGGAGAGGAAATTGAAATATTCGACACTAAAAGGGAAAACAATGTGAGTGTTCATCTCTCATATAGTTTACCTGAAAATCCTGCCGATACCTTTAAGGCAGTTATCGACACAGAAGCGAGGGCAGCAACTTCAGCCAATCACTCGGCAACACACTTATTGCATGAGGCTCTTAGGGAAGTGCTCGGCACACATGTTGAGCAGAAAGGTTCTTATGTATCGCCCGATTCATTGCGATTTGACTTCTCTCATTTCCAGAAAGTCACTCCTGAAGAGATACGTAAAGTCGAGCATATAGTTAATTCCCGGATTCGCAAGGCTATGCCTCTTGATGAGCATAGGGATATGCCTATTGCTGAGGCAAAAGCTCTTGGAGCTATGGCGCTATTTGGTGAAAAATATGGTGATAAGGTTCGTGTTGTTAAATTCGGAGACTCTGTAGAGCTTTGCGGTGGCACGCACGTAGCAAATACCGGCAATATTGGAATGGTTCGTATTGTTTCCGAAAGCAGTATAGCTGCAGGTATTCGTCGTATTGAGGCTGTCAGTGGTGCTGGTGTGGAGAAGATACTTGATGAATTCCAGGATCTTTCTGTTGGTTTGGCTAATCTTCTTGGCACCAATGGTAACATCAGGGCTTCAGTTGAGAAAGCACTCAAGGAAAACGGAGAACTGCGTAAGCAGGTTGAGGAAGCTATGGCTGAAAGAATAGAAAATATGGCCAAGGAACTTATTGACAAGGCTAAAGAAATCAATGGTGTGAAAGTAATTGAATTCGTTGGTGTACGAATGCCTGATGTTGTAAAGAACGTAGCATTCACTGTCAAGAAGAAGAGCCCGGATCATACAGTATTCGTAGGTGCCACAATGTCGCCGGATAAAAAACCGCTTCTAACTGTGATGCTTTCAGACGACATGGTTAAGAATGGAGCCAATGCGGGTCAGATTGTCCGTGAGGCAGCCAAGCTCATCAAGGGTGGTGGCGGAGGTCAGCCATTCTTTGCACAGGCAGGTGGAAAGGATGTTGAAGGTCTTTCTGCTGCGCGCGACAAGATAATGGAATTGCTTGCGCTCTGATATGTCTTGTTATCCGGAATCTGTCAGTGATTTATTCAGAAATTCTGTAGAGGCCGGATGCGGCTTATACATTCATGTAGCATATTGCAGGAAAAAGTGCTTATATTGCGACTTTTTCAGCGCAGGTTATAAGATTGCAGACTGGAATAGATATACTACTGCGCTGATTGCTGAGCTTCATGACAGAAAAGATGAGATTGTGTGCCCCCTCCGGACAGTTTATGTTGGAGGTGGCACACCTTCTCTTATGCCAGATAAAGAATTTTTACGTCTCTGTGAGGCTATGAGACCCTTCTCAGGGGAGATAGAAGAGTTCACGATAGAAGTTAATCCTGATGATGTCGATACTTCTATGCTTGAGGTTTGGAAAAGGGGAGGAGTCAATAGATTAAGCATAGGGATTCAGAGTTTTGACGATAATCTGCTTGCTGCAATAGGCAGAAGGCACGACGCAGACAGAGCACGAAAAGCCTATCGGCTTGCCCGCCAGAACTTTGAAAATATTTCAATAGATTTGATGTTCGGTTTGCCGGGCCAGACATTAGATATGTGGAGAAGCGATGTTGATGAGGCAATAAAAATGAGGCCTGAACATATTTCTGCATATTCCCTCATGTATGAGCCTGGAACAGTCATGACTGTGCTTCGTGACAATGGGAGAGTAGATGAAGTCTCGGAAGAGCTTTCTGAAAAAATGTTTCGTATTTTGATTGATAAATTACGAAAAGCAGGTTATGAACATTATGAGATAAGCAATTTTGCATTGCCCGGATTTAGGAGCAGACACAATTCTTCTTATTGGCATCAAATCCCCTATATAGGCTTAGGACCGTCGGCACATAGTTATGACGGAATACGAACGAGAAAAGCCAACAGAGGCGATTTAAAAGGCTATCTGGACCGATGGTGCTCTCTTCATGGTCATTCAATTTTGCCTGAGAGTACTTTTGATATAGAATGTCTCTCAGACGAGGAACTACTTGAAGAATATATTATGACCCGGATGCGTACACGGGAAGGCATTCCTTATGATGATTTCAAAAAACGGTTTGGAGAAAAAGCTTATGACTCATTGATTCTTAAAAGTAATGCCTTCATCAACGAAGGTCTTTTATCTTCAACATCAAAGAATCTATGTCTTAAAGAGTCTGCTGTTCTTATATCTGATTCCATTATTATTGACTTACTATAAAGTTTCTGGCTTCAATTATTGTAGGCTCAGAGCGATAACGGAATGCATAGAGAAATTTATCGCCGCCTGGAATAAGAGAGTATTTTTTTCCAATCTGTGGTGCAGAGAGTGGATGATTGCGTGAAACTACATTGATATTTTCACCTTTTAGAGCCTTTAGAGCCTTTTTGTCAGGCTCTGATATAATCTGCATGACTCTACCCGGGAATTCCTCATAAAGTGTATCCGATAGAAATAGATGGGTGTTTGTATCAGCCTTAAACAGTGTTGGAAATTCAGATATTAGAGATGTCCAAGCTCCGGTTTTCATTACACCGGGGTTTGGTTCATATAAAAAACGATACTGAGAGGCATACTTACGATCACAATATGATGATCTGTTTAGTGAATCTGAACCCGATAAAGGTGTATGAAACCTGCTTATCTGTCTGTTCCAATCAAGGTCTATAACCGTCACTCCATTGAAATATTTATCCTTCTGAATATCAATCAGAACTTCCTTACATTCACCTCTGAAACAGACAACAAATATTTGGTGAAGTTCCGAAACTGAATCTCTGATGAAAGTCAAATCCAAGAGGGGAGAGCACTTTACAAGCAATCGATCGGTGACAGACATTATGTCGTTCATTCCACTTAGTATGTCGGGTTGACAGTCAGACAGTGCGTGTAGCTTTCCTCCGGAGTCATTCCTACGTGCCGGATCCGCAAAAACTACATCAAATCTTGTGTTTAGATTGCGTAGATAGTCGATTGATTCCGTATTGATTACAGATATCCGGTCATGCAAACCAAGAACTTTGGCATTATGATCCAATGCCTCACATTTATTGGAATCTATTTCACATGCAGTAACAGATATACCTATTTTAGCAAACGAAAGATCGTCGATTCCAAGACCGGCAGTCAGGTCAAGAAGAGATGCTGATGATGAAACTAAGGAAGCATGAAAATTTGCCACAGCTTCATTCGACGCCTGTTCTGCTGATAGAAGAGTCGGAAATACAAATTCTGGATATGTCAAAAAACCGGGAAGTTTTTTACGTGTCTTTTGTCTTGCTTCAATCTGGAGCAGTGCAAAATTAAGATCAAAATCAAATTTCTGAGAATTTTTGCCTGAAAACTTCAATCTGAACATTGCAACATCCTCAAACGAGTGGTCTTGTGTGAAGTCAATCAACTTTTGTGAGATTTCCATATTTTAATAACAATGAGGAACGGGAAAAGAATATTGGAATCTCAGAGTTTAGATAATTTACGGTTCTATTTAACATAATACGGATTATAGGAGTTTTTAGAATCTATTCTTTTAACTATCTTTAACAATCATATAATTGGGGATATTATATAAAACAATTGATACTCAACAAAGTAGAGATACAACCATATAAGGGTGACAGAATAAAGCGTCACTTGTTACATGGATAGTCAAGGGAACACGCTCACTTTCGTTCGCTTTTATTTACCGAATGGAATACGAAAACAAACTGTTTCTTGTGATGAATATTGCGGTAAATACTCAAAGCCAAGCGAGGTAAAATATTCTACAATAATAAAATTTTCTTCTTGAGAAGAACAATCAGCAAAGAAATATTTACCTTGAAGTCTATAATAGTTATGACCTTTAGAAGGCTTAAGTGAATCAGTTATAGGTACAAATTTAGAAACACCTACAACCAATAATATAATTACACCTACAACCAATAAAATAAGAACAATTAATAATACTACCATGATATATTAATATTAATAATATTATAATAACAAAAAAAGTAGTCAAATAGGATAACTACTTAACTACTATAATTAGAAATAGGTAATTAATTACCAGGAACCACTCGCACCACGTTGAAGAGTTTTAGGAGAAGTAAAAGGTCAACTTTAAAGAATTCATTCTGCCATTCTTCGGAAGTCGGTAAAATACCCCCAAATATCGGAGAAAACGGCAGATTTGTAGTTTGAGCATTATAGTAATTGGTATCTGCATTCTGACGGTTTGTAATAGCATCAAACCAGGCTATCGGTGTAAAGGCATTACCACTGGAAGCATTGTTGCCGTCAAGACCGTAATAAATGGGGTAAGTCCTGCATCAGTTAAACGTTTACGTTGAGCAGACTGATTGCAGGAATTTTTTATTTAGAGCGTAAGAAAAAAATTATTTCGAAGGAATAAAAGTCTCAAAGGTTGAATCATCATAATAGACCGTTATTTGAGCTACTCTTCGAGGATTCTTTTGCATTTTTTCTATTTGCAACTGCAACTCCAGTATTTTTTTATTGTCCTCAAGTTGTTGATAAATACTATTATGATTGTTATTTTGTGGCTTGGTTAAGCCCTTGACATTTGAATAATCGAAAGAATCTCTATTATCGATCAGTGTTTCTGGAATATCGCAATTATTTTCATCCGAATTTGATGCGTTCACATTAGTTTTTTCAAATATCTTATCAGTTGCTGTAAGCATGGGGCCCTCACCAAACATAAGCCACATGACCGACAGGTCTGGATAAGCTGCATGAATCTTGCGTATCAGAGTGTCACTAATTTTTTGATTTCTTCCTGTCAATAGTTGAGAAAAGGAAGGACGAGGAATTTCACACGAATCTGCGAATTGCGATGACTGGACATGGATTGAGTCCATGAAGAGTTTTAGACGAGTGGCAAAAGTATCCTCCATTTTCAATGTATTTGCATTTATTTTTTACGTTGCAAAGTTACAAAAAAAAATGCAAATTTCAAATTTTTATTATAAAATTTCAAATTTAAATTTTGAAATTGCAATAGAGAACTGCAATTTGCGTTTTGAGGATGTTGTTCTATTTGCAATTATATCAACACTTGAACTTATATTCATATTTATATGATATATGTATTTTTAAATGTGACCCGGTTCCGTGTGCATCTCTGTATTTACAGTTGCATACAAATATTCCGATAAAGTTATGTTGGTTATTAATGTTTGATTATAATTAGTTGATATGTTGGGTTTTATTTTGATAGTTAATGAATGTTAATGCTAATAATTCGCATTTATAAATAGTTTGAAGATTAGAATTTGCATAAACAGAAGGCTCTGCGTTAACCATGCGAATTTGCGATTTTAAAGCGATATTATCTTGTGATTTGCAATTTACATTTGTAAAATTGATTTAAATTTATATTTGCAAATCAATTTTGCAAATGATTTGGTATTCTTTCTGGTTGTGTAGTTTTTGTTCGTATTTAGAACACCACTCCCCTTTTTCAATTTTTTGATGTTGATATTTGTGTCAGAAAAATTGACCAATATATTATTTATCAAATATAAATAAATCTTATTCTTCTGGTTATATTAGCAAATTTACAAAATCAAATTGTGTAAAATAAGTTGACTATTAGTGACTTTGATGCAAAAATATATGAAATTAAGCCTTTGAGAATCGGAAAAAATCTATAGTCCTATACTCCCTAATAAATAAAATACCATGTTTTAATACTCAAATTCTAATAATTGTATTTTGTGCTATAACACTCATACAAGAATATTTCATTAGTTATCTCCTATTATTGGAAGATAGTTTAAGCATAAAACTTCATGCCTTACCCAATTCGCATCGAGTAAGGCATGAGATAATTATTTCCCGGTCCATATACTTTCCTCAAGTTTTATGATACGGCAAATTTAATGTAGTATGATATCTTTATTTACTTTTTTAGAATATCAACATTTATGATACTTTCACGAGAATTGAAAATTTCAGATCAAACGTATAGTAGCAGAAAATATTCAATTCTCATTATTTCCTTATATTGGCAAGAAGAAGGGCTCCATGTGCCGTATTTTCATCAATGTGACATTCATAAGGTAGCCCTCTGACAAATCTTGTTATACCTTCAAGTGAATTCACATTCAGATTAAGAGTCCATGGAAAGTCCTTTCGGGATGTCAAGGAGAGTAAAGGTTCAGACCCCGGATATTCCTCCTGTAGGAGCATAGCTCCGTAATTTGTGAGGCGAACTTCTATATTATATACTTGTTTTGAAGGATCAAATACGAATCCGAATATATCCGGACGTAGGTCTCGTTTTGAACTGCTGCTCTGAGTGCAATTCTTGTCAAGTATTATGGCATCTTTCCATCTAAGACTCTTGAATAGTTTAACCTCTTTTGTTGCTATATCGTAGGCGAGAATGCATTTCGACTCAGGAAATACTTGAAAAACTTCAACTTCCCGGTCTTTAATTCCACTTCTTGAAATATATCCTTTGAGAAGCACTCTTTTTTTGGAATTTCGTGCTTCATATATTGCTGCCATTCCAATACCCTCTTTGTCACCCGCCAAGTGATATTTTTTCAATAGGGTCTGTTCCCGTACTTTACGGTCCATTGCAACCGTCGCTCCACTTGTCCGGATATAAGATTCATTTATTTCATCAGGTCTGTGGTAATCAGGATGAAAGCGTACTACATCACCTTTGTAACTGTCAACGTGGATTCTGAGAATCTCAAGACCTTCATTGTTGATTTCAATGTCATACGTTATGTATGAGGTCGTGACACTCGACTTTTGAGCTCCAGACTTATAAGCAATAAATGCATTGTCTATAATATTCTTCAGATATGTCCTATATCGATCAGAATTAGCTTCAGGAATCTTTCTATCAGTATATAACAGATTATAATCGTGAGAAATTCCGGCAGCCAGGCCATTGTCACGAACACCGATCAAGAGGTCTCCTCCTGTAGTAGAATTCAAAAAGCCACAGATTGTCTTCAGAATGGCCCATTTTTGTGTTTCTGGCTCGTATTCGGAGAAACCTTTAAGTTTGTTTTTTGGAGGGCATACAGCCGATATCTTGAACTCCAGAGTATCGCTTTCAACACCATAATATGTGGAATGATCCGGACTTTTGTATTGGTCATCTACATCAAGGGAACGGGCCAGCTCAAGCTTGATGCGAGATATTTCCCTATCATCGATCTTTCCTATAAGCCTATTAGATGCATCGATCAAACCATCTACGGTGTCTTCAATATTTTCATCATTAGTGATTCGCTCAAAAGGATGTCCGATCTCAGGTTCTTTGTAATTCCTGATCATACTAATGATTCTCTCATGTTTTTCCACTTCTTCTATACCATCAAGTGCAGAACCGTGGCTGAGAGATATAGACATTGGAGATGCACCTCCTGCAAACTTAGCTAAAGCTATTTGATACTCAAGTTCATGGCGTATATAAGCGCTTATGATTTCGTCGCCTGCAGCTATCGACAGAATCAAGGCTGCCTGTAAGCATTTCAGTCTTGGCATTGTGGCTGAAAGCATTCTTTGATGTTCTGTCAGAATATTCCCGATTATCAACAGACTGTTTCCATTAATATCATTAATCTTGGAATTTGTTTCAATTACAGGTGCGTTATCATTACAATATGAGAGGAATTCCTGAAAAATATATTTGAAGCAATCGTGTTTATACGTTTCCAAATCATCTATTGGTTCTTCAAATCCATATATTTCAAGGTCATCTACAATTCTGCCATTGACCAGGACTGTTGCATTTGTCATTTTTGTCCCGTTGAGACGTATGGACAGAGGAATGTTTTCTTCCATGGCATGAGAAATGTCATTATCTGTTACCTTCCCCATTACATTGACTAAAAAGCCTTCATAAGTAAGCCATTGAGTTCCCGCTGAATAATCACCGACATATACGCCCATTAGATTCTCCCATCTCATATCATTGGCAAATTCATTATAGAATTCATTGAACGCCATTCTTAATTGGAAACAGAATTCAGGATCATCAGGTGTATATTCGGCAAACAGTACAGTACCTTCTTTTAGAAAATCTAATATCCTAAAAATATCGGCATATTTCAGTGTTTCCTGGAGATTTATATTAACTTTCCCTTCAATCTGATTATACTGCTGCTGATATGTTTCCGCTTCTACCTTAACTCCATAGCGTGACTTTATCACTACCGGAATTATTGAACCTGGAGTATATTTCTTTTTTGATTCTGAAGGGCTTGCCTTGACAGTCCCCTGAACCCTTGTAATGAAGGTCATGCCATCAGCTATTTCCTCCACATTTTCAGGACATTTCATGTGGTCGCTCTTGGGTAAGAGTATCCTAAGATTTTTTCCAATAGATATATACTCAGTTAGATTATAATTCTTAAGAAAATCAATCTTATTGACAGGTGCAGCCTGTACCATATTTTCGCAAAACTTAACTGTTCCTTTGCCTTCAAACACACAGTCTTCTCCGGTGGATGAATCAAATTTTGTACGACTCAGATTATGAAGAAGGCTGATCGGTCTGAAATCACATGGATCTTCAATATCATTCCAAGAAATTCCCAATGTCTTTATTGCTGATTTTCTAACACAATTGGATATAACATTTATTAAGTCTTCTGCAATGTCTGTTTGGGGCATTTTATGTGATATTACAAGTAAGTTGATTAATCGTGCTATTAGTATATGCTCATCTTTGCCAATCTTTTGAGAAGAAATTATCGCTGCTACCATTATTCGATATGCCATGGCGTCTTGAATAGTGATTTCAGATGAAGATAGTTTAAATTCCGGAGTCGAAATAAAAGATCTATTATATGAATATTCAGATAATTCATGTGCAAGTTCTAAAAGATATCTACAAGTAGTCAGAAACTCCCCATTGCCGGAATCTTTGTTCTTATCATACTTATAATTCCTGATATAATAAAGAAGTTTCTCGAAATTCTCAATTATGTATTCCTTCCTGATTTCAAGCCAAAAATCCGGCTGAATATTCCTGCTATATGCACACATATCTCAATTTTAATTAGTTTATAAAGGTTCAGATTTAACTATGCAATAAAACATGCAATATAATGCAAAAATAAGAAAAATCCCTAATATTATCAAATAAAAAAGTGATGACGATGTAGCACATCGTCATCACCGGTGTAAATATTTATCGGTTGAATAGCTTATCAAAAAGTATAAGCTTTCATTTCCTCCGGCTTAAAGTTTGAGATAAAGTCAGCGTGTTTGGTGCATTCTGCCTGACCATATTTTACATATACTTCAAGCGACTTGTCGAAAGCATCGTTGCGGCCAGCTTCCTCAAGAAGAAGACAGCCCATAACAGTGTGACCTGCCATTTCCACAAGTCTACGAGCCATAAAGTCAGTATATGCCTGGTCCTTGACTTCGAGAACTCTTGCCACAGCGGCAGCATACTGCTCTGTCATTTCTTCAAGAGCTTTCTTAACGCTTGCATACTTGTCAGCAACCTCAGCGGAGAGAGCCTCCTTAATGAAGTTAAGATATGTTCCGGTAGTGACGTGGCGAATGGCAGCTACAACTTGAAGTTGTGTAGTACCCTCATATATGCTTGTGATACGTGCGTCACGATAAAGGCGTTCACAACGATAATCCTTCATGAAGCCACTGCCACCATGAATCTGAATGCAATCATAGGTATTCTGATTGCAGAACTCAGATCCCATTCCTTTAGCAAGTGGAGTGAATGCATCTGCCAATTTGCTATAGGCCTTGGCTTCAAGTTTTTCTTCCTTAGTAAGAGGGCGCTCTTTTGCTATGTCATCGTAGATCTTATAGATATCAACAAAGCGAGAGCAAGCATAAAGCAGTGCACGGCTTGCATCGAGCTTAGCCTTCATTACGCTAAGAATTTCTGCCACAGCAGGGAATTCGATAATTGCCTTGCCAAACTGCTTACGATCTTTTGCATAATCAAGAGCCTCACGATATGCTGCCTCTGAAATACCAACGCTCTGAGCTGCAATGCCAAGGCGGGCTCCATTCATAAGAGCCATCACATACTTGATAAGGCCGAGCTTTCGGCTACCGCACAACTCTGCGGGCGCATCCTTGTAAACGAGTTCACATGTCGGGCTTCCTTTGATACCCATCTTGTTCTCAATACGGCGTACATTTACTCCACCGTTACGTTTGTCGTAGATGAACATTGAAAGACCACGACCGTCTTTAGTGCCGTCTTCTGATCGTGCAAGAACAAGGTGAATATCAGAATCACCATTAGTTATGAAGCGCTTAACACCGTTAAGCACCCAGCTGCCATCTTCTTTCTGAGTAGCTTTGAGCATAACGCTCTGAAGGTCGGAACCGGCATCTGGTTCGGTAAGGTCCATACTCATGGTCTCACCCTCGCAAACACGTTTGATGTAGCGTTCTTTCTGATCTTCATCTGCAAACTCATAGATAGTCTCAGCACAGTCCTGTAGTCCCCAGAGATTCTCAAAACCTGCGTCTGCACGACTGACAATATCTGCAGCCATAATGTAGGGAGTGATAGGGAAGTTTAAGCCTCCAAGACGACGCGGCATTGACATACCCATAAGGCCAGCCTTGCGGCATGCCTCAAGATTCTTCTTTGTCCCATCAGCATAGATGACCCTATTGTTTTCAACGCGTGGACCCTCATGGTCAACGTTTTCGGCATTTTCTGCAATTACGTCGCCGCAGATCTCTCCCACCACTTCAAGCACTTTATCGTAGGAATCCATGGCATCCTCGAAATCGAGGGGTGCATAGTCATACTTCTCTGCATCAGCAAAGTTTCTTTCCTTTAGTTCCACGATCTTCTTCATCAATGGATGTTGAAGATGGGATTTGAGATTCGGATTGTCTGTATAAAAATTTGCCATGGCTTATTTAGAATTCTTTTTGTAGTATTTGATTAATTTCGGTACGATGTCTTCCATCTTTCCTGTGATGACGATATCTGCAATAGCATTGATCGGAGCATCCGGATCTGAATTAATGGAGATTATGAGACTTGAATCCTGCATGCCTGCAATGTGCTGAATCTGTCCTGAAATGCCACATGCGATATAGAGTTTTGGACGAACGGTGACACCCGTTTGTCCGATCTGACGGTCGTGGTCAATCCAGCCGGCATCAACTGCAGCACGACTTGCACCGACTTCAGCACCTAATACGTCTGCCAACTGTTGAAGAAGGTCGAAGTTTTCTTTAGATCCAACGCCATAACCACCGGCAACAATTATTGGGCTACCCTTAAGATTAACCTTTGACTTTTCAACATGGCGATCAATAATATCAACCACAAAGTCAGTATTGTCGGTGTATTTATTGACATCCAAATCTACGACATTGCCCTTGTAATTTGAATTGTACACCTCTTTCTTCATGACACCCTCGCGCACTGTGGCCATCTGTGGACGACATTCCGGGTTTACAATTGTTGCAACGATATTGCCACCGAATGCAGGGCGTATCTGATACAGAAGATCTTTATACTCCTTACCGCTCTTTGCATCAGTATAGTCGCCTATTTCAAGAGATGTACAGTCAGCAGTAAGTCCACTATGAAGTGCGCTTGAAACACGTGGACCAAGGTCGCGACCAATAGATGTGGCGCCCATAAACGCAATTCGAGGTTCTATTTCCTTGAAAAGATTGATAAGTATTGAGCTGTGGGGAAGTGATGTGTAAGGATAAAGACGCTTGTCTTCAACTTTGTAGAGCGTGTCCACACCGTAAGGCATCACTTGCTTCTCTATATCTTTAAGGTTATCTCCTGCCACTACTGCCTCGAGTTTGATACCCAATTTATCGGCCAGCTGGCGACCTTTGGTAAGGAGCTCCAAGCTCACATCAGCGACTTTGCCGTCTTCGTATTCAAGATATACGA
>CAYQXG010000066.1:0-17704 GCA_964421525.1 uncultured Sangeribacter sp.
CGCATAATATAGCCCAGACAGCCATATTTCATAAGTACTTCTATACGATAAAATATTTCTTTAATATCTTTAAGTAATAAATCATCATCTTTAGAAGTTAACTTATAGCCGCAGAAAAGATAAAATTTTGTTTCCTTTTTATTATATCTTTTCCAAATTTTCAAAGCTTTCTCAATTTTAGGTCTATCGGCCCAATTGTCAAAAGCAAAAATATAATCACCATGATATTTACATTGTGATAACAGCTTCGCCATTTCTTCTCCATATGGACTCTCTGCAATCATCCTTTCATCTAAGCCTTGCCTAAATTGAAATGGTCGTTTGGATTCAATTAAAGATTTTAATAAAGGCCTCCATATATTTGGGGGAGCCGCCAAGAAGTTATCATCCCATAAATAAATATACGGCCGTTTTAATCTACCATTTTCATCCACCTCATTATCAAGAAACCATTCAAGTTCAGAGTGTTTGGTTACCCGTGATTCTAAACGATTAACGCAAAAAGGACATTTTCTGAAACATCCTCTTGTAAGGAAACCAATAGAATAATGAAGGTAATCCTTAAAATATGATTCTTTTTTCCCTTGAGAAATTTTTAAAGAAATGTAGTTGTCATACAATTTATAGTATGGCATCTGCTTTGCCATATCAATACCAAAATCCCGGCCTCCTCTATGATTCGGAATGGTGTTAAGATAAGCATCATTCTCAAACTGCTCCATATCAAGTTGCCGAAGGACAGCAAATTCTCTATCATCATCTTGTGTTGCATAGAACCCTGTTCCTCCCAAATGAAATTTTTGCCAGTCAATAGAATCTTTGGCGTTCTCTAAAAACTGCGGATTTTTAGTAAATGAGAATACTTTAGAGACATAGATGTGATCATATTCAGTTATATCGGCATTGCCTGATTCAATAAGGGAGAAATCTATATTGTTATCAAAGAGAAATCCTGCAAGTTTAAGTAATGCGAGGTTAGGATGGCGCGTTCCTCCATCTAATAGATCTGCATCAACTAAACCAATTTTCATTATGTATATTTGGACTATGCCATTCTACATTCATCGACCCCCTGATGAATATTATAGATACAAAAAGCGCAGGATCCATACTGTTACTCGTCCCGCTGCTAAAGGCATGTGGCTTCGCCGTTTCATCGTAGAACGAGTAACGCAGAGCCTACGCCGTATGATATAAGATACCCCTAAGGAGATATATAGGTTAGGTATAATTCTCCCAAGGGTATTTTTATCATACCCCTAGACATCTACTGTTACTCAATCCTTGACGATGGTTGGAAATTGCCACATTTCTTAGCAGCCAAGAATCAAGCGCAAGTAAACGCTTTTGAAATATGTCTTCAAACCCACCCATCCAACGAAAAAATCGTCTTCGGCGTAGATTTGCATCGCAAAATTAATAAAAAAATGGGAAATTAAAAATTTTTGGCTAAAATTCGCTTCTTTGAAATTTGTATTTTTTCTAAAATGCTTGCTGAATTTGAAATAATTGATTAACTTTGCGATATGAGAGACTTGTCGGTAGCATATTTATGGAACGTTAGAATGTTTTGAACAACCGTTCGTTATGCAGAGGAGCTCGCTATGCCAATGACCAATAATAACTGTTGTTATTATAATTTATTCACCAATTAAAATTTAAATCATGAAGATTAAGTTGATTATGCTGGCGCTTTTTGTAGGTATGCTGGCATCTTGTGCCGGAAAGGGAGACAAGGAAGGAAGCGCAAACCAGTCATCGGAAAATGCAGTTGAAGAGGTTGCTGCGGTTTCGGAGAATGCCTCCTATGATATTCCGGGAATCATGGCACTTACCACAAAAGGTGATCTCGGTGAAAGTGATCAGGATTTTGTCATCGACCAATATGAAATCTTTGCCCGTGTCACAAAGGGTATGGACGAAAAAGCAAAGATGGAATACCTTAAAGGACTTGGCGATGAGGGAAAAGTTGTTATGCTCGTAGTCATGGGCGTTGAGAACACAAATGACTTCACCGACGCTCAGAAATCACGTATTGAGAAAATAAATAAAGAAAATAAGTAATCTTTATTGACAATTGCCAATGTTGGCGATGTCATAAAGAAAAAGAAATGATACGTCTTTAATGCTCCGCTTTATTTAGAGGCGGGGCATTTTCCGTATTGGATGGGTAAGAGGATGGTTGTAGTCAAGGAGATTGATCCCAACATTAGAGTTGTGATCCCGAACTTTCAGGAGGGAAAAAACGTTCAAGTATTGATTATATCAATTTGAAAACTATGAAAAACTCAATATTAAAATGGGCTGGAGCAGCCCTGTTAACCTTATTTACCGGAGTAACTATGAATGCACAAAAATCATATATCTTCCTTGCACCGGGCGTGGAGGAAGTTGAGGCTGTCGCAACTGTCGATGCTCTCCGCAGAGCCGACATACCTGTTGTAACTGTGGCAGTTGCCGATAATAACCAGATCAAAGGAGCAACCGGCCAGATTCTCGTGGCGGATTCCATAATCTCGGAAGTCAACACTGAGAATGCCGACTGGCTGATAGTTCCGGGTGGCGATCCCGGAGCTCAGAATCTTTTCGCCAACAACGACGTGAAGAAAATGATTCTTGACCATTATAACAAAAACGGACGTATCGCCTCTATCTGCGCAGGTCCGGCAGTGGTCCTCGCTCCTCTCGGGGTGCTGAAAGGGAAGAAAGCCACCTGCTATCCGGGTCTTGGAAATGCCATAAATTCAAATGGTGGTCAGTATGTGGCGCAGACAGTGGTTGTAGAACCGAATCTAATCACATCTGAAGGGCCCGGCACCACACTGCCATTTGCAATAGAAATCATTCGTGCCACAAAAGGAGACGATGCTGCGAACGCTGTGGCATCAGGGATGCTCGTCAGCTCTCCGAAGTAACTAAATTATTAAAATCTTGCTATGAAACCGACTTCCACTACAACTAACACTGCCGCAAACCCGACAACACCTGCGTTGTCGCAGGCGCCACGTAATTACGCCGTCTTTGTGGTCTTTATCGCCATAATAGGAGCGTTCTCATCGTTGGTGAACGATATGTATCTTCCGACCATCCCCTCCATGATGAAGGAATTCCACACCACTCCGTCGATGACCCAGATGGGTATTTCGATGGCTATGATTGGTATGGGACTCGGTTCAGTGCTGTGGGGTTCGGCAAGCGACCGCTACGGACGTAAGCCCGTGTTGCTTATTTCGCTTATTCTTTTTGTTTTGGCAACTGCTTTGTCGTTGTTCTCCAAAAATATCACCTTCTTCATCAGCTGCCGTCTTTTCCAAGGACTGGGAGCAGGAGGCGCAATGGTGCTCTCAACTTCCATCCCTGCCGATGTCTATATGGGCAGACAGCTCGCCAAACTTATGGCTATCGTAGGTGCCATCAATGGTATTGCACCGGCACTCGGACCTGTTGTGGGTGGTTTCATGGCAGACTGGGTAGGTTGGAAGGGCATTTTCGTTCTGCTGCTTGCAATTGGAGTGGTGATGACATTCTGGACAACCCACTACACTGAGACGCTTCCTCCGGCCCGACGTCTGAAGGTGCAGAGTTTCAAAGACTATGTGAAGGCGTATCGCTCGCTATTTACAAACGGGCGATTCATGATCTACGTGATAATTAAGGCTGTAGCAATCGGCTTGCTCTATGCGTACATCTCATCAGCACCATTCATACTTCAGACTCACTATGGATTCAGTGCCACAACCTTCGGCTTGATTTTCGGCGGTAATGCCGTGGCAATGGCTATCGGCTCCTATCTTGCTCCTAAATTCAAGGTTATGAAGCAAGCGATGGTGGTAGGCTGCATAGGTATGTTTGTATTCGCAGTTGCGGAGGCTTTGGTGATGTGGCATGAGGCACCTTTCTATCTCTATGAGATCTTTGCGTGCCCGATGCTCCTTTTCTCAGGAATGATATTCTCAAGCGCTAACACCCTTTCTATGGAGGTGGGCAGGGACGAGGCCGGTACGGCTTCCGCAATCCTCAGCGTTGTAAAATATGTCTTTGCCGCCGTGGTTTCTCCTCTTGTAGGATTGGGCAACATGTTCCATTCCACTGCAATCGCCTTTGTGGCTGTGACCTCAATTGCATTGCTTCTTGCATGGAAAGCCAGCCGCCTTACCGCTCTCACCGACATGGAACGCAAATAAATATATTTTTTTGACCCGTAAATTGTCTTATTGCTATTATTGGTGCGCGCAAGGATGGCTGTGAAGCGATGCCCGGCGCACTATAAAACTTAAAAAACTGTTAAAAATTGGGATATTTCGGTTATTTTTGCTTATTTTGCATTTTCTAAGGCGCAGTCCGTAGTGTGGACTCCCTATTGGCTTATATTCAAAAGAAATGGGTAAAATAATAGCAATAGCAAACCAGAAAGGTGGTGTAGGCAAAACCACCACTGCCTTTAACCTTGGCGCATGCCTTGCAACAGAGGGCAAAAAGGTGCTGCTCGTTGACGCTGACCCTCAGGCTAATGCCACTTCAGGTCTCGGCCTTGACGGGAATCAGGCTCCTGCTTCCATATATGAGTGCATAGTTGACGATTATCCTGTCTCAGACAGCATTGTCAAATCTGATATAGAAGGACTCGACGTGATTTGCTCCCGCATCGACCTCGTCGGTGCAGAGGTGGAGCTGATGAATCGTCGTGAACGTGAGAAGGCTCTTCTTAGGGTGCTGACACCTATTAAAGACAATTACGATTATATTCTAATTGACTGTTCTCCCTCTCTCGGAATAATTACAGTCAACGCCCTCACTGCTGCTGACTCGGTTATAATTCCCGTGCAATCAGAGTATTTTGCACTTGAAGGTATATCTCAGCTTCTCAATACAATCCGTATCATCAAAAGCCGGTTGAAGCCGACACTTGAGATTGAAGGGTTCCTGCTGACCATGTATGATGCCCGTCTCAGGCTTGCAAACCAGATTTTTGAGGAACTGAAAGGTCATTTCGGAGATATGGTGTTCAGTACGGTTATCCCTCGCAATATCAAGCTTTCGGAATCTCCAAGCCATGGACTGCCGGTGATTCTATACGATCCTGATTCAAGAGGAGCGATAGCCTACATACAGCTTGCCAAGGAACTAATGGCACGCAACCGCAAGCAAAAACTTCCTAATTTCTGAAAGGCTCTCTTTCTGATAACTGAAGACAGACAATTATTATGGCAATAAAACGCAATGCACTCGGACGTGGGCTCGACTCACTGATCAGCATCTCTGAAGTGAGAACTGACGGTGGCAGCGCCATATCTGAAATAAATATCGATTCCATCACCCCAAACCCCGACCAGCCCCGGCGCACTTTCTCTGAGGAAGGTCTTGATGAACTTGCTTCGTCAATCCGCGAACTCGGCATAATTCAGCCACTTTCGCTACGCACGGCACCTGACGGTGGATATCAGATCATTGCCGGTGAGCGTCGCTGGAGAGCTGCCCAGCGTGCAGGCCTTCTTACAGTTCCTGCCTACATACGTACTGTTTCCGATTCGGAGGTGACTGAAATGGCACTTATCGAGAATATCCAGCGTGAAGACCTCAATGCTATAGAGGTAGCTCTCGCATTCAGGAAACTTCTCGATACCTACGACATGACACAGGAAAGGCTGAGCGAACGCGTGGGTAAATCCCGTTCGGTCATCACCAATCATTTGCGTCTGCTGAAACTTCCTGCCGAAATCCAGATTGCCCTGCGCGATCATAAGCTGGATATGGGACACGCCCGTGCTCTTCTTTCTATCGACGACCCGAAGCAACAGCTGAAGATTTTCAAACAAATCCTGAAAGATGGCCTCAGTGTCAGAATGGTGGAGAAACTCGCAAGAGATGCAGCCGAAGGAATTGACAGCGTTGCGCCGGCAAAAAAATCAACGCCAAGCCAGAATCATGACTATGATTTCTTTGTGCGCGACCTCCAGCATTACTTTACAACCCCTGTCAAGTTCTCAAGAAATGCTTCCGGAAAAGGTAGTATAACCTTGAAATTTGACAACGATGAGCAACTTATGCAGCTTGTCAGTGCCTTTGAAAATATAAAGAAATGAAGTTGTTGGTTTCCCAAATCCGCAGATTGTTGGTCATGGTGCTTGCAGCACTGTGCGGTGCTCTCTATGCCAATGCTCAGGATCCGGGTTCTAATGAACTGCCACTCCCTAATGATTCCACACTTGATGCCGAAATTCTTGTCAAGACTCCGATTGAGGCTACTGCAACTGAAGAAGACGGCCATACGGTGGTGGTTGCCGACGACTATGCTTATGGATTTGACGGCAAGAAGATTTTCAATCCTGATCCAACGAGGGCAATCTGGATGTCGGCGCTATGCCCCGGACTTGGACAGATCTACAACAGAAGATATTGGAAACTTCCCATTATTATTGCCGGGTTTATGGGTCTTGGATATGGAATGAGCTGGAACAATACCCAGTATCAGGATTATTTCAATGGATACAAGGATCTGATGAGCGGAGACCCGAGCAAGAAATCTTATATGAATTTCTTTCCCCCAAACACTGATGAAAGCTCACTCGACAAGAACTGGCTGAAATCAGTGCTTCAGGCACGAAAGAACTACTACCGACGCAACAGAGACCTCTGCATTATATGTATGGTCGGTGTCTATCTCCTCGCTATAATTGACTCTTACGTTGATGCGCAGCTTGCGCATTTCGATATAAGCCCTGATCTGACGATGGATATTAGTCCCGGTTTCTATACGGAGCCGGTGACCCGGAAATACGCTGTCGGCCTCAATTGGGCTTTCACCTTCTAATTCATATATAATTGTGAATTGATTACAAGCTGACATCTGAAAACAGACAAATCAAAACCTGACAATATATGCGCAAAACCATACTTCTCGCCTTGGCTATATTCGCCTCTTCCTCGGCAATTTCCTTTGCTGCAAACCCCAATGTGTTGGATCTCAAGACCTCAATAACCGACGATGCGATTGTCTTTCCTGAGACTTTCGAGCAGGATACTCAGAAATTGCTCGAAGGTTGGTATATGCGCAACTATACAGCTACCGACAAAAGCTACTCAAGCAAGAAAGATGTTGAGACCTCCGATGAGATGATAAAATCACGTCTTGCATCAATGCCTACCGTGATTGAGATGCCTTTCAATTCAATCGTAAGGCAATATATCGATAGATATACCAAAAACGGACGTCCGCAACTGGCTGCAATTCTTGGCCTGTCTATCTATTACATGCCTATTTTTGAGCAAGCTCTCGAAGAGCAGGGGCTACCCCAGGAGTTGAAGTATCTTCCTGTTATTGAATCTGCTCTCGACCCTAATGCTGTGAGCAGGAGCGGTGCATCCGGACTTTGGCAGCTGATGCTCGCTACAGGTAAAGGTCTCGGTCTCGAATGCAACAGCATAGTCGACGAACGTCGGGACCCATATTCATCTTCCAAGGCGGCTGCTGAACTGCTCAGGCAACTTTATGACACGTATGGAGACTGGAGTCTTGCAATAGCCGCTTACAATTCAGGCCCGAGTGCAGTCAACAAGGCGATCCGTCGCGCAGGTATCGATACCTCCAAGGCAGATTTCTGGAGCATCTACCCCTATCTGCCTGAACAGACCAGAGGGTACGTGCCAATGTTTATTGCGGCAAATTATGTGATGACTTACTATCCGCTCCACAATATCAATCCTGTGCTTCCGACAAAACCACTGGTGACCGACACCGTAGGGGTAACCAACAGGATGCACTTCGACCAGATATCAGCTGTACTTGGAATTCCTAAGGATGAACTCCGGATCCTTAATCCACAATATCGTGAAGATGTGATTCCCGGCAATCCTGACCGTGCGTATATGCTTGTGTTGCCATCAAAGCAGATACATGCCTATTTGATGAGCCATGACCAGATACTGGCATATAAAGCCGACAAGTATAGGCGCCGCACCACGGTGGAACCCCGCGTGGCATCGGATCCTGCTCCGGTGGAAGTGGCTTCCAATGAGATTGCCGTGGAGCAACCAAACGAGTCTGCTCTTCCAGCCGGCTCTCCCACCACAGTTTCGCATAAGGTGGCAAGTGGCGAGACGCTTACTTCCATCGCTGCAAAATATGGAGTACAGGCTGCTGATATCAGGAGCGCAAATAATCTGCGACGCAATGCAGTCAGGGTGGGACAGGTGCTTACTATCAATAACGTGGCTCCCGACAAGGCTGCAGAGGCTCAGCAGAAAGCTGCAGCAAACATGCTTGCCGCCGCCGATGCTGCCGATGAGGCGACACCTCAGGTTGAACAGAAACCGCAGCCTCAGCCCAAGAAGGAGAGTGCTGCACCGGTTGCATCAAAAAATAACTCAAAGAATGGCTCCAATGCCAAATCCGCTCAGAAAAAGAACTCATCCAAGAAGGCAAAATCTACTACCCATACAATCAAAAGCGGAGAAAATCTCGGTCGCATAGCAGCGAAATATGGTGTCACGGTCGATGCCATAAAGAAAGCCAACGGATTGAAGAGCGATGCTATCAGGGCGGGAGCGTCACTGAAAATCCCTGCTAAGAAATAATGGCCATTTTCTGAACATATCGATTGCGTATAGTTATGAAAGACTTTATCAGATTCCTTCGCCGTTTTGCACGTCCTTATGTTGGAACGCTATCGCTCAGTATATTCTTTAATATACTGAACGGCGTGATGACGGTATTTTCTTTCGCTTTTATAATCCCTATTCTTCAGGTGATTTTCGGTTTGCAGCGAGGTGAATACCAGTTCAAGCCGTGGAATTCCCCCGACTTTATCGATACAGTCACCAACAACTTCTATTATTTCACAGGCAGCATAATTGATTCGCAGGGAGCTTCGAAGGCTCTTGCCCTACTCGGGGTTATCTTCATCTTCATGACTCTTGCCAAGGTGATGACCGGATACCTGAGTGAATATTTCACAGTGCCGATGCGAAACGGAGTAGTGCGCGACATTCGCAACACAATGTATGCTAAGATACTGTCGCTTCCCATAGGATATTTCAGTGGGGAGCATAAGGGTGATATCATGGCCCGCATGAGCGGAGACGTGACTGAGGTTGAGGCCTCTGTGATGTCGTCTCTCTACGCCTTGTTCCGCTATCCGATGCTGATCATCATCTATCTTGCCACAATGATTGCCGTGAGCTGGAGGCTTACTTTGTTTGTGTTTGTGCTTCTTCCTATAATGGGGTGGGTGATGGGCACTGTCGGAAAGAAACTGAAGGCACAGAGCCTGCGCACAATGCAGATAGGGGGTCAGATATTGTCAACTATTGAGGAAAGTCTCGGGGGGTTGAGGATTATCAAGGCCTTCAACGCTGAGAAGCAGATGGATAACAGGTTCAGGACTGAGACACAAAGCTACGTCAAGTCAGCAAATGCAATGTTGCGTAGGCAGGCTCTTGCTCATCCCATGAGCGAGTTCCTCGGCACGATTGCTGTTATAGTGGTGCTTTGGTTTGGAGGTACGCTGATCCTTTCAGGCACATCGAGCATTGATGCAGCCTCGTTCATATTCTACATGACGATTTTCTATAGCATAATAAATCCGGCAAAAGATCTTTCAAAGACCGGATATGCCGTATCGAAAGGTATGGCTGCCCTTGCGCGTATCGACAAGATTCTTGATGCCGAGAATCCTATAAAGGATCCTTCTAATCCAGCCGACCTTCATGATGAATCTCCTGACACTCCCGAAATTGAATTTCAGAATGTCTCTTTCAATTATGACAACAATGAGCGTACTGTTCTCGATAATATCAATCTTAAGGTTCCAAAGGGAAAGACGGTCGCCATTGTGGGGCAGTCCGGTTCGGGAAAGTCGACTCTTGTTGATCTTATACCGCGATTCTATGATGTCACTGCCGGCAGTGTTAAGGTAAAGGGCTGCGATGTGAGAGATGTAAAAGTCGCCGATCTCAGGGGACTTATGGGTAATGTCAATCAGGAGGCTATTCTATTCAACGACACTTTCCGCAATAACATAGCCTTCGGAAATGAGAATGCCTCTCAGGAAGAGGTGGAGCGGGCTGCCAAAATTGCAAATGCCCACGAATTTATCATGGCTACTCCGGATGGTTACGACACAATGCTCGGCGACCGGGGGTGCAGACTGTCGGGTGGTGAGCGGCAGCGTATAAGTATTGCACGTTCAATACTGAAGAATCCCGACATCCTGATTCTTGACGAGGCTACTTCCGCTCTCGACAATGAAAGCGAACGTCTTGTGCAGGAGGCTCTTGATAGATTGATGGCTGACCGTACAACGATAGTGATCGCCCATAGATTGTCGACAATCGTAAATGCCGATATGATATGCGTGATGAAAGATGGTAAGATTATTGAAACCGGTACACATTCACAGCTCCTTGCGCTCGACGGTCAGTATGCCCGTCTGCACGCACTCTCCAGCTAACTCAATTCTTAAATCAAACTTATAGTATATGACCAATATAGCAGTATTCGCCTCCGGCACGGGCTCAAATGCCGTCAATCTTGTGAAGGCTTTCAACTCGGGAAGCCGTATACATGTGGCTCTTTGTCTTACCGACAGGGAAAATGCTCCTGTCATGGAAAAGATGAAGGAACTTGGTGTCGAAACAATTTATTACCCCCGTAGTGTCTGGAAAGAGCAGCCGCAGGTTATACTTGAAACTCTTAAATCTCATGATATCAAGGTGATTGCACTCGCCGGGTTCCTTTGCTTCCTTAATGAAGAAATTGTGAATGCTTACGAAGGGCGGGTACTCAATATACATCCCTCGCTTCTTCCGGCTTATGGCGGCAAAGGAATGCATGGTGGGAATGTGCATAAGGCTGTGATTGAGGCAGGTGAGATAAAAAGCGGCGCTACTGTGCATGTGGTGACAAATGAGTTGGATAATGGCCCTATCGTGGTGCAGAAGGAGGTGGCTGTTCTTCCTGAGGATACCCCGGAAACCCTTGAAGCAAAAGTGCATGAGGTGGAATATCAGATATTTCCCGAGGCTGTGATCAAGACTGTCATGGCGCTTACTCCACCTGCTGTGCCAAAAAGTGTAGACGACTCCTGGGCTGAGGCACTCGGTGTGCCAAACAATGTTCCCCCGGTTCCTCAGAGCCGGCCGGTGACACCGACTGAGAGCAGCGAGCCAATTAAGCCTTGGCTACAAAACCTAAACAACAATCTCAGTCAACAAAGTCAGGCAATCAACGAACCCATGCCTAAGACCTATCTTGTGTGGTCGGTGATAACAACAATACTTTGCTGCTTCATTCCGGGAATAGTGGCGATTATCAATTCCACAAAAGTAAGTTCCAAGTATTTCCAGGGTGACATAGAAGGGGCACGCCGTGCTTCCCGCAATGCCGAAATATGGATTATCATTTCTTTCGTGCTCGGAGTAATTACCAATACGCTCTATATCCCGCTCTCGATAGCCGGATTCTTCTAAGATGTTGGAATAATCAATAAAAGACGGGGTCTAAATAGGGCTTGCTTCAATTTCAGGAAGCAAGCCCTATTCTATTAATCAAATTTTACAATTATCAATTAGTTATGGCGGGATATCGTGAAGTCAAAAAGATCTGCAAACATGTCGCGCCATTCGTTGGCAGGGAGAGACTGAAGCAGTTCCTCACCTTTCTTTCGCATTCCTTCCATGACTGAATATGCATAGTCTATACCACCGTTTTCCTTAGCGAATTCTATTAAGACAGTGATTTCACTGTCGGAGAGGTCACCCCGCAGAAGAAGGGAGCGCATCTGTGCAGCTTCTTCCCCTTTTGCAGTGTTCACGGCATAAATCAGCGGTAGGCTTATTTTGTTTTCCCGCAGGTCATTGCCTGTTGGCTTCCCTACCTCCTTGTCTTCATAATAGTCGAAAATGTCATCCTTTATCTGGAAGCAGAGTCCCAAAAGCCTGCCATATTCCACAGCCCGGTCTATGTCATCGGCGGAAGCATCTGCGCTTTGTGCCCCCATCTTGACACATTTCATAAAAAGGGATGCAGTCTTCTTGCCTATAACCTCGAAATATCGGCTCTCATCGATCGAACGATCCCGGGCATTTGATATCTGATCTATCTCCCCAAGAGAAAGTTCCTTTCCAAGCTCAGCAACCGATACAACCGCCTTCATGTCTTTGGTCTTGATAGCTTCCCCAAGCGCGGTGCTGACAAAGAAATCACCCACGAGCACTGCTATGCGGTTGTCGAAATCCCGGTTCAATGTCGAGGTCCCTCTTC
Organism: uncultured Sangeribacter sp.; assembly: GCA_964421525.1. Lineage (GTDB taxonomy): Bacteria > Bacteroidota > Bacteroidia > Bacteroidales > Muribaculaceae > Lepagella. Next base: position 12,260 of record CAYQXG010000066.1, read on the forward strand.
TATAGTCAGAACTATCTACAACATCGTCGTGGATGAGCGAAGCATTGTGGAGCATCTCAAGGGCAGCCGCGGCGTGGAGAGTCGAATCATTTATTTCTCCAAACATCTTGGCACTGAGGAGCACAAGAAGCGGACGTATTTGCTTCCCTTTGGTGCGAAGGTAATGATCCACAACCTTGCCCATCAGCGGGTCGGTTGTGGAAAGGCTTGTGCGTATGATGTCGTTCATCGCATCAAGTTCCGGAGCCAGATGATGCCTTATTATTTCTATAGTTGTATTCGACATTATTCAAATTTGGAGGGTTAGGATTCCCCACGTCACATAATTTTTCACAAAATTACAAAATTTTTTTGCATTTTCAGTATTACTCACCCCGATATTTGTTGTTTTTATAGTGAAGAAGTGCTTTTTTTTGCCCTCTCACCCCATTGATAAACCAAAAATAACTGTTCAGACACAAGCTCATGTCAGAAAAGAGACTGTTTTTACTCGATGCATACGCGCTAATTTTCCGGGCTTATTACGCTTTGATTAAAATGCCGCGTATGACACGCGACGGATTCAACACATCCGCCATATTCGGATTTGTCAATACTCTCGAGGAAGTGCTTCGGAAAGAGAAACCGACACATATTGCCGTGTGTTTTGACCCCAAGGGTCCTACTTTCAGGTCTGAGCTGCTTGACTCTTATAAAGGAGAGCGTCCCGACACTCCGGAAGATATCAAACGTTCCATTCCGATTATAAAGTCGATCATTGAGTGCTACGGAATTCCTATTCTCGAATCTCCCGGATATGAGGCCGACGATGTGATCGGCACTATGGCTACAAAGGCATCGAAAGAGGGTTTCACTACCTTTATGATGACCCCCGACAAGGATTTTGGACAGCTCGTAGGGCCCAATGTGATCCAGTACAAGCCGGCCTACAAAGGTCAGGATTTTGAACTTCGTGGGGAGAAAGAGGTGTGCGAACGCTATGGCATAGAGCGCACGAGTCAAGTTATCGATCTTTTGGCTCTCATGGGTGATAAGATCGACAATATCCCGGGCTGTCCGGGAGTAGGTGAGAAGACAGCCCAGAAATTAATTTCAGAATTTGGTTCTGCTGAGAATATTATTGCAAGGGCAGAAGAAATCAAGGGTGCGCTAAGGAAAAAAATTGAAGACAATGCAGCACTGATAATGCTTTCCAAAGATTTGGCAACCATCCGCACTGATGTGCCATTGGATGCGACGCCTGAAAGTCTTGCTATCGGTGAAGTGGATAAAGACAGGCTGTTTGCCATCTTTAAGGATTTGGAGTTTAAGAGTCTGATCGATAGGGTGGGACGCAGGATTCTTTCAGAAAAATCTGTTGTAGTTTCCGGTGGCAATGCAAACAAGAATGTAGTTTCTCAACCATCTCTTTTCGATTTCGATGTAGAGGAGGCTGACCCAGTGGTAAAAGTTCCGGAGCCGATTGCCAAAGGCTCACTCGGTGAAGGATACCGTTCCGTAGGAAATGCAGCTGAAATAAAAGAGATGGAAGAAGCCGTGGTCAAGGCCGGGATAGCAGGAGTCCAGTTGGTGACCATTGGCGAAAATGATATGGAAGCTGTTTGGAAAGGCACTGCTGTTGCTGTGCCCGACGGCAGTACATGGTTTGTTGATTCTGTCATTCCCGGTGGCAATGAGGCTATAATCAGGATATTGGCAGATTCTACAGTGCTCAAGGTCATGTCTTCATCGAAAAGGGATATGGTTGTGGCACGTCGCCACCGTGCTGACCGCGATTCCAATCCTATGAGTGTTGTCAATTTCTTCGATGTCAGCATAGCCCACTATCTTCTTGAGCCTGAGATGAGGCATACTCCTGAAATTCTTGCTGAAAAATATTTGGGCTACACTCTTGGAACATCTCCTGCTCCGGCAGAACTTGCAGCCCTGAATTTGCGACTTAAGGATATATTCACGTCGGCACTTGAGACTGAGAATCTTATTCAGCTGATGACAGATATTGAACTCCCGCTTGTCCCGGTGCTTGCAGATATGGAATATACCGGTGTCCGTATCGACACCAAGGCTTTGGCTGCTGCTGCAGAAGGAATGGAGGAACGATCACGGGTGCTCTGCAGTGAGATTTACGAAATCGCCGGGGAGGAATTCAATGTTGGAAGTCCGGCCCAGGTAGGTGAGATTCTTTTTGGCAAGATGCAGCTTGATCCGAAGGCAAAGAAGACAAAGACCGGGCAATACTCCACTTCGGAGGAAATTCTCGAGAAACTTGCATGGAAAAGCCCTATTATCGGAAAAATCTTGGAATACAGGCAGATTAAGAAGTTGCTTTCGACTTATCTTAATGCCTTGCCTGAGACTATAAATAAGGAGACCGGGCGTATTCATACAAACTATAACCAGACAGTCACTGCCACCGGGCGCCTTTCTTCTTCTTCACCAAATCTGCAGAATATACCTGTCCGCGACGAGATGGGAAGAGACATACGCCGGGCATTTATTCCTAAGGATGGGCATCTTTTTCTCTCTGCCGATTATAGCCAGATTGAACTTAGGCTCGTAGCGGATATGGCTAATGACGAGACTATGATCGAGGCATTCCGGAATGGGGATGACATACATGCCATCACTGCTGCCAAAATATATCATGTCCCTCTCGGCGACGTTTCATCCGACGAACGACGCAAGGCAAAAACTGCAAATTTCGGCATACTCTATGGAATCTCTGCTTTCGGACTCGCTTCGCGTCTGCAGATTCCTCGCCAAGAGGCAAAAGAATTGATCGACAATTATTTTGCAACATTCCCTACAATCCATCAGTATATGAGCGCGAGTGTTGAAAAGGCAAGAGAACAGGGATATGCAATAACGAGCATGGGCAGAAAGCGGCGTTTGCCCGACATCAACAGCAAGAATCCTGTGGTGAGAGGATATGCCGAGCGCAATGCCATCAATGCCCCGATTCAAGGTACCGCTGCCGATATCATAAAGCTGGCGATGGTCCGCATCTGGAATGAAATGCAACAAAAGCAGTTGAAGTCAAAGATGATCATGCAGGTGCACGATGAACTTAACTTTGATGTGGTTCCCGGTGAGGAAGGTCCGCTACAGGAGATTGTGGAGCGTCGGATGCAGGGCGCATGGCAGGGCCGGGTTCCTCTGACGGCATCTTCAGGAATCGGAGCCAATTGGCTTGAGGCACACTGATCTGATTTGGATTGATGAAGTATCCTTGTGTTTTTAGAGTTAGTAGATTAGATAAAAAACTTCAATATATAATTATAATTAATAAAGACTATGAGCAACATCAAAAGTATCGGTATACTGACTTCAGGTGGCGACGCTCCAGGTATGAACGCTGCCATCCGTGCAGTCACACGTGCCGGAATCTCCTCCGGATTTAAGGTTTTCGGAATCTACCGTGGTTATAAAGGTCTGATTTCAGATGAGATTGAGGAATTCTCAACCCAAAATGTGTCGAATATTATCCAGCGTGGTGGAACAATCCTTAAGACTGCCCGCTGTAAGGAGTTCCAGACCCCTGAAGGGCGTCAGTGTGCCTACGATGTGCTGAAACGCCATGGTATTGATAGCCTTTGTGTGATTGGCGGAGACGGCTCTCTTACAGGAGCCCGTATATTTGCTAATGAATTTCAGTTCCCTATAGTTGGCCTTCCCGGTACAATCGACAATGACCTTTATGGCACCGACTCCACGATAGGCTATGATACGGCTCTAAACACCATTATGGAGTGTGTCGACAAGATCCGCGATACCGCCACAAGCCATGAGCGTCTTTTCTTCATTGAGGTTATGGGGCGCAACGCCGGTTTCCTTGCTCTTAACGGTGCCATCGCTGCCGGTGCGGAGGCTGCAATTATTCCTGAGATCTCAACTGAGGTCGACCAGTTGGCTGAGTTGATTCAGAACGGCTTCCGCAAGTCGAAGAATTCATCTATCGTGCTCGTGGCTGAATCTCCCATTACAGGGGGCGCCATGGGTCTTGCCCAACGTGTGAAAGACGAATATCCCAACTATGATGTGCGTGTCTCTATCCTTGGTCATCTCCAGCGTGGCGGTAGTCCTACAGCTCACGACCGTATCCTTGCCTCACGCATGGGAGCGGCTGCTGTTGATGCTTTGCTCGACGATCAGAGAAATGTGATGATAGGTATACGCAACGATGAGATTGTCTATGTGCCTTTCGTAAGGGCAATCCAGAACGAAAAGACAGTTAACCGGGAGAAACTCGAAACACTTCGCAGGCTTTCTATCTGATGGGAAAGCATACACATAACAAGACACTTATCGCTATAAATCGCGCTTTGCTCTCGGCTACTTTCCGGGGGCTTGGCGCGATGCCTTGGCCTATGCTGCGAGGTGTGTCTTCATTCGTGGCATGGCTTGCTCATAGCGTGGTGAAATATCGTGTCAGGATTTGTCGTGACAATATTTGCTCATCTTTCCCTGAAATGAGTGAAAAGGAGGTTGACAAGACAGTCAGGGAATTCTATAAATTTCTTGCCGACTATTTCATTGAGACTGTCAAGTTAGGCTCAATGAGTGCAGATGAAATGAAACGCCGCATGGTGTTTGAGAATATTGAGGTGGTCAACGAAGATTTGCGTGCCGGTCGCAATGTGAGCGTATTCTTGGGCCATTTCTGCAATTGGGAATGGGTATCGAGTATGCCGCTCTGGCTTGACCTCTCTACCGGAGCCGTGCCTTGTCAGATTTATCATCCACTTTCAAATGTGGCGGCCGATCAGGTGTTTGGGAAGATCCGGACCAGGTTTGGAGCAACAAATCTCCCAATGGCAACTTCTGCAAAGACACTCATGGAGATGTCGGCGAAGAGAATACCTACTATAACGGGATACATTGCCGATCAGACACCTTCAAGACTTGCTATCCACCATTGGATACAGTTTCTCAACCATGATACTCCCGTTTTCACCGGAGCGGAAAAAATTAGCCGTAAGATCCATGCTGCCGCCTATTATCTCGACATGCGACGCCCTGAACGAGGGAAATATATCGGTAGATTTGTGAAAATCTCAACTGATGTCGCAGAGGAACCACGCGATAAGGTGACGGATGAGTATTTCAGTAAACTTGAGAACTCAATCAAGAAACAACCACCGCTATGGCTTTGGACACACCGCCGATGGAAATACCATCGTGACGCTACATCCTGAAATCATCTCTAAAAAGCAACCCGCTATATAATGTCAGCTCAGAGAGCTGACATTATACTTAAACCTCAGTCCTTAGCCCTGCAACATATAAAAAAAGAAGTTTCGGAGAGATATACTACGAAAACAAAAAACATTTTATCAATTCAAAAAAAATTATTAATTTTGCAAAAATAAGGACGATAACGCCCTTGCTGCCTAAGACCCCGTCTCATAAAGATTTTAAGAGCCCCGGGGCGGTTTTGGGCGAGTG
>CAYQXG010000067.1:0-17466 GCA_964421525.1 uncultured Sangeribacter sp.
TCATCCCAACCCAGCTTCCCCGGGGCCTCTAAAATCTTATGAGACGGGGTCTAAACCTACCAACAATAAATATGTATAGTGATCCAAAAGATTGTCTCTATTGCACCAATAATGAGACTCTTCACAATCTTATGATTGAGATTGCACCTCTGAGTGTATCACGTGTGTTTCTTTTCAAAGAACAAACTTATCGTGGTCGTTGCCTTGTGGCTTACAATGGACACGTCAATGATCTTTTCGAACTTTCTGACGAGGAAAGAAACGCATTTATGAAAGATGTTACCCGTGTAACTCGTGCTATGGATAAGGTTTTCCATCCTGAGAAAATCAACTATGGAGCCTACAGCGACAAACTTTCCCATCTACATTTCCATCTTGCACCAAAATACGTGGATGGTCCGGATTATGGCGGTACATTCCGTATGAATCCGGGAGAAGTATATCTCTCTGATGAAGAATATGCAAAGATGGTCGGAGATATGCGCGAAGCTCTCAACGACTAAAGTTTATATAATCTCGTCGCTCCTACACAAAAAATGTAAAGGGAATCGAAAATCCCCTTTACATTTTTTTATGTCATGAAAGTTAGGTGGTTCTCAAATATTATTAAACTCAGTAGCCTGAAATATCTTGATATGAATACAGAAAATACCAAGTCTGTTTTAATATTCATTCAAAAATAATGAATAAATAACCATTTTAGGACCATTTTTTGTGTTTTATTGCATCTTTATAGCTTTTGGCTTGTATAAGTCCGGTTTTTATTATAAATTTGTATTCAAATTTTCAGTATCATCTGAACAATACAAATCTTTGATGGAGAAAAAAGCCCTATATCCCCCATTTACCGTAGGTGTTGACCTTGGTGGAACAAATACTGTCTATGCAATAGTAGATAAAGCCGGTCATATACTCGAAAAGAGATCATTTCCGACCAAGACCCCGACAATTGAAGCCTGGGCAGATACGCTTGCCATGGGAATTTCTGATATGATATCTCTTCATAAATTAAAAGGTCAAATTCTCGGAATCGGAATAGGGGCGCCGAGCGCAAATGCAGCTACAGGATGTATTGAGGGTGCAACGAACTTGCCGTGGGATCCACCAATTCCTCTCGTCAACTTAATGGAAGCGCGTCTATCATTGCCTGTAAAAATAAACAACGACGCAAATGCAGCAGCTATCGGTGAGATGGCTTATGGTGCAGCTGCCGGAATGAATGATTTTATTGTGTTGACATTGGGTACCGGAGTCGGGAGTGGAATAGTCTGCAATGGACACCTCCTTAGTGGTGCAAGAGGTTTTGCCGGAGAACTTGGTCATGTCACGTTTCCATTTGCTAATGACAGGATGTGCGGATGTGGTAGAGAAGGGTGTCTTGAGACAGTTGCCTCCGCACGGGGAATTGTTGAGACAGCAAGAAGAATGCTCAATACTTCAGATAGACCATCTTTGCTCAGACAACTTGATGAACAGGCATTGACTGCAAAATCTATCTCTGAAGCTGCTTTGGCAGGAGATGAGATAGCTTGTGAAGTTTATGATTTCACCGGTCGGTGTCTCGGTAAGGCTGCTGCTGAATTTGCTGCATTCACAGATCCTGAGGCAATAATCCTTTTCGGTGGAGTATCGAAGGCAGGGGATCTACTTCTTAATCCTATGCGTGAGGCTTTCCGTGAGGCTACATTGCATCTTTATCGCGACAGAGTCCGGTTTTTGAAGTCAATGCTTGATGATGCGGATGCAGCTATAACTGGTGCCGCCTCATTGCCATTTCTCAACTAAAGCAAAACGTCAAAAGCAAAACAAATGAAAAAAATTATCGACGTCATCGACAGCAGAAAAAGCCCGTTTCTTTCTCTTGAGATACTTCCTCCTCTCAAGGGCAACAGCATATTCAAGGTTTTCGATATTATAGAGAAATTAAAAAAGTTTGATCCTCAATTTGTAAACATCACTTCTCATCACAGTGAATACATATATAAACCGCTTCCCAACGGCACCCATCGCAGGGTAAGCGTAGTTAAGCGTCCGGGCACTGTAGCTATCTCTGCAGCTATACAAAACCGTTATGGACTTATTCCGGTACCGCATATTATATGCCGAGGTTTCACTAAAGAAGAAACGGAATATGCGCTCCTTGATCTCAATTTTCTTGGAATAAACAATCTTATGCTTCTCCGAGGAGACGATAAAAAGAGTTTCCTTACTGCCGAAGATAAGGAAAACTATCATGAGCATGCCACCGACCTTCAAAACCAGATAAATCTTTTCAACAAGGGAATTGGTTTGGAAGATATGGCGATAGAAGGAATAGAAACTCCTTTCTCTTATGGCATGGCTTGTTATCCCGAGAAGCACGAGGAAGCGCCTAATATGGATTCGGATATCTATTATCTCAAGATGAAAGTCGATAATGGTGCTGATTATCTGATCACCCAGATGTTTTACGACAACGATAAATTCTTTAAATTCGTAGATCGTTGTCGAGCAGAAGGAATCAGCGTTCCAATCATTCCCGGAATAAAGCCAATCTATCGTAAGCAGCAACTTACGCTTCTTCCCAAGGTGTTCCGTACAGATATTCCGGAAGAACTTGCCTCTCAAATACGTGATTGCAGCAGCGACAAGGATGTGAAGGAGATAGGAATCGATTGGTGCATCAGACAATGTGAGGAATTGATTGAAAAGGGAGTTCCGGGAATACATTTTTATACTATGGGAATCAGCGACGGAGTTGCCCGAATCGCTGACAAGATTTTCTGATTATGACAGGTATTGAATCTTTTGAAAATATTCTTAGGAATCGTGTGCTTGTGCTCGACGGGGCAATGGGCACAATGATACAGAAATACAATTTGACAGAAGAAGACTTTAGAGGCCAAAGGTTCAACAGGCACAAGTCGCGGCTTTCAGGATGCAACGATATTCTGTGTATAAGTCGGCCGGACATCATCAAAAAAATCCACAAGGAATATCTTGATGCCGGAGCGGATATAATCAGTACAGACACATTCAATGCAAATTCAATCTCACTTGCTGACTACAGCCTACACGATATTCCCGGTCTTGTTAGAGAGATTAACCGTGCGGGGGCTATATTGGCTCACGAAGCAGCAGAAGAATCCCGGCTAAGAGGATGGGGCGGCCGAGCCCTTGTAGCAGGATCTATTGGCCCGACCAATAAATCAGCCACAATGAGTCCCGATGTCTCTGATCCGGCAGCGCGAAATATTACCTATGACGAGCTATATAATGCTTATATCGAGCAAATGACCGGCCTTATAGAGGGTGAGGTCGATATTCTTCTTTTTGAAACAGTCTTCGACACTCTTAATCTGAAAGCCGGACTTGATGCCGCACACAAAGTCATGTCTGAATGCGGGAAATTTCTCCCAATCATGATCTCGGCTACAGTTTCTAATAAAAGCGGTCGGTTGCTAAGCGGTCAGACATTAAAAGGGTTCACGACATCAGTGGAGGAATATCAAGGTGTAGTGAGTCTCGGCATAAACTGCAGTTTTGGCCCCAAAGATATAACTACGGCAGTAAGGGAACTTGCTAAATCAACAGGGCACTTCATTTCAACACATCCCAATGCCGGACTTCCCGATGCCCTTGGCAATTATGCCATGACTCCCGAAAAATTTATTGCTGAAATCAAGCAACTGCTTGAAGACGGCGTTGTTAATATTTTAGGTGGTTGCTGTGGCACCACACCGGCGCATATCGCGGCTCTACGAAAAGCTGTGGATGATTATGCTGTGCCCTATATTCCTGTCAAGCTCGATAATGCACTTCGCATATCCGGTCTTGATAGGGTGGAAGTGCGTCCTGAGAATAACTTCCTTGTTGTAGGAGAGCGGTGCAACGTGGCTGGCTCACGAAAATTCCTCCGTCTTATCAAGGAGAAAAATTTTGATGAGGCTCTGAGTATAGCCGTTAAGCAATTTGAAGATGGAGCGATGGTGCTCGATATCAATATGGACGATCCATTGCTTGATGCACCAAAGGCAATGACACATTTCCTACGCCTCTATGCTTCCGAACCTGAAGTAGCGAAAGTCCCGGTCATGGTAGATTCCTCAAATTGGGAAGTGGTGGAGTCTGCTCTTAAAAATCTGCAAGGTAAGTCTATAGTAAACTCCATCTCGCTTAAGGAAGGTGAGGATTCTTTCATTCTGAAAGCACGTCGCATCAGGGAACTGGGGGCGGCTGTCATTGTCATGGCATTCGACGAAACCGGTCAGGCTGATACGTATGAAAGAAAGATTGAGGTTTGTGGCAGAGCATATCGGTTGCTGACCGAGAAGTGTGGATATAAAGGTGATGATATCATTTTTGATGTCAATGTAATGGCTGTTGCTACCGGTCTTGAGGAGCATTCGAGATATGGAATAGACTTCATCAATGCTGTGAAATGGGTTAAGGAAAACCTTCCCGGTGCCCGCACGAGTGGAGGAATAAGCAATCTTTCATTTGCATTCAGAGGAAGAAACGCACTTCGGGAGGCAATGCACACCGTATTTCTATATCACGCCATATCTGCCGGACTTGATATGGCGATCATGAATCCCGCATCGGCGCTCACTTACGATGAGATCAACCCTGAATTACGCAACCTTATTGAAGATGTGGTGCTTGCCCGCAGTTCTGAGGCTTCCGACCTTCTCGCAGAATATGCGTCAAAGGAGATAGATTCAAAGAAACCTACAACAGGAGCGTCAGAACGAGATTTGACTATTCCGGTTGCCAAACGTCTTGAAGACTCCATCATAGCCGGTCGTTCCGAACATATTGCGGAAGACCTCGATGAAATTTCCGGGACTATGAAAGCTGTAGATATAGTGGAAGGTCCTCTGATGAATGGAATGAGGAGGGTCGGAGAGTTGTTTGGTGAAGGAAAGATGTTTCTGCCGCAGGTTGTGAAGACCGCGAGAGTAATGAAAATGGCTGTAGATCATCTTGAGCCTTTGTTGCGTTCTGATGCCACGCGTGGCGATGGCAATAAAGCAGGAAAGGTTTTGCTTGCAACTGTAAAAGGAGATGTTCACGACATAGGTAAGAACATTGTTTCAATCGTATTGTCGTGCAATAATTTCGAGGTTATTGATCTCGGCGTTATGGTTCCGGCAGAGACAATAGTCAGCAGGGCATTGGAGGAGCGGCCTGATATAATTTGTTTATCCGGCCTCATAACTCCCTCCTTAGCAGAAATGACAGCGACTGCCGAAGCTCTTAAGAATGCCGGAATAAACACTCCTCTGTTGGTAGGTGGTGCAACTACTTCGGCACTTCATACAGCTCTTAAGATAGCTCCTGTGTATAACGGTCCGGTAGTGCACATGAAAGATGCATCTCAGAACCCGATTGTTGCATCATCACTTCTCAATCCAAATGAAATTGAGGGATATATCGAGAGCCTCAGGATGGAACAGATGCGCTTGCGTGAATCGTATTCCACAGGAACCGGTCAATTGGTTAAGATTGAGGAGGCGAGAACTTTAGGAGGCAAATCTCGTCCCGTTTCTTTTGATCCTGTTGTGCCAAAATCCGGTGTGGGTAAAATCATAGTAAGACAATTCTCAATTGAGGAACTTGAGAGTTTTATCAATTGGAAAATGTTGCTTCATGCATGGGGATTGCATGGCAATGGCTGCACTTGTGGCTGCCAAGATGATATTGAATCAGTAAAATTAATGGCAGATGCACGAAAATGTCTACACGAAATTGCTGAAAGCGGTAGTTATGACGGATTTGGACTGGTTCGTATATTGGAAGCTTCAACATGTGGAGATGACATTGTTCTGGATGGATGCAAGTTACCGATGCTTAGACAACAGACAGTCGGATCTAAGCATAGATCGTTGGTAGACTTTGTAAATGAAGACAAGGATTATATAGGAATATTCATGGCCGGAGCAGGACGATATATAGAATCTTTGCGTAAAGGTTGTGAAAAATCAGGAGATTCTTATAAATCTCTTCTTCTACAGTCGCTTGCCGACCGTCTTGCGGAAGCAACGTCCGAACTGTTGCACTATTATGTTAGAAAGGAGTATTGGGGATATGCGCCCGACGAGGACTTGGATATTCAGCGTATTCTTCGTGGCGAATTCAGAGGAATCCGCCCCGCTATGGGTTATCCAATGCTTCCGGATCAACTTCTTAATAAAGAAGTTGTCGATCTACTCCAACCGGAAAGTGGCAAGAGGGTAGAGGTGACTGAAAATGGAGCCATGAGTCCATCATCTACAATCAGTGGCCTCTACATATCACATCCGGAAGCTCGGTATTTTACTATCGGGAATATTTCTGACGATCAGATGGAGGATTTTTCTTTGAGAAGAGGTCTGACTCTACGAAGAATAAAACAAATTCTAAACCAACAATCACCAGACTGATTATCTTCATCATAATATTAAGAATCTATTTAATATAACTATAAAAATTAACAAAGAAAGAGATATCGGGTTTTTCCCATTTGTCAAAATAGCAAGTCTTGATAGAATCCTCAAATTTTGACAAGGATTAATCCTTAAAAATTCAGCAATCTGACAAACTCATCCCTGAGAGAAGGTTCTGTTTCAAATCGTCCGCAATAGTCAAATGTCGTGGTGCTGCTATCTTGCTTTTCAACACCACGCATTTTCATGCATAGATGTTCGGCATTGCATGCAACTATGACCCCGTCATTTGGCATTGCCTCAGAGAGCAGTTTGCAAACCTGAGCCGTAAGTCGCTCCTGAACCTGCAGCCTACGAGCAAAAGATTCCACTATCCGAGCTAACTTGGAAAGACCAATCATCTTTCCTTTAGGAAGATATCCAACCGTAATCTTTCCAAAGAAAGGCAGAATATGGTGCTCACACATGCTATAGAACTCTATGTCTTTTACTATCACTATCTTTGAACCGGCATGCTCAAAAATTGCTTTCCTTGCAATTTCGAGAGGATTCTGTCGGTAGCCTTGAGTGATGTCAACAAGTGCCTTTGCTGCGCGCACCGGGGTTTTGAGAAGACCTTCCCTTTCCGGATCTTCTCCAATAAGCCTGATTATCTCTCGATAGTGTCCGGCAATCTCTTCAATCAGCTTATCATCATGCTCAATCTTCATCATCTCACGTTGATTTTAGATCTCACCACTCTCATTTCGGAACTGAACTGAGGAAATGACCGTTTAAGCTCATCAAGTGCTTTCTGCGCTTCCTCCTCGTTTCGGAAGTTACCAATTCTGGTGTACCAGTTAGGTGCACTTGAATATGTATATACCTGTCCCCTGTACTTGGGGAAACGAGCCACTATCGCATTTCCTCGAGCTTTAGCCCTGGCTTCAAGGGAGCTCTGGTTTCGCCCGTCGCTAAAGACTTGGATTCGATATCCGGTCTTTGAATTTGTATCTCGACCTTCCTTTCTCCTGACCGTCACTTCCGGATCAGTAAGGATCTTTTCAAGAAGATCCGGAGATATTTCTATGACGACATTTCCGTTGGACTCATCCTGAATCCGTTCAACAATATTAACCTTTCCTGTTTCCGCAGAAGACTGGGCAAAAGTTGGAAATGCCCATACCGACAGTATAACTGCCGATATGAGCATTTTTAAATATGTGATGTATCTTTGTGTCATCATAAAGATAATGATCCAGATGGCTAATTTCTTTCGTCCAGCAGTCTGAACGACTCGAAAATTCTAATTAAGATTCAGTTATTTCTGTTAGCCACCTGACAAAAACTAAACTTTTGTTAGAAAGTCATATTTCAATCAAAAGCCTCGACAATGCCCATGAAAGAATCTGCCTTCAAGGCTGCACCACCGATAAGACCACCGTCTACATCAGGTTTTGCAAAAAGTTCCTTCGCGTTGCTTGGCTTGCAACTGCCGCCATAAAGAATGGAAGTATTGTCAGCAAGTTCCTTTCCATATTTTGCAGCAATGACGTTGCGGATGTGAGCATGCATATCCTGAGCTTGATCTGCAGTAGCAGTCTTACCTGTGCCAATTGCCCAAACCGGTTCGTATGCAATCACAATCTTTGAGAAATCTTCCGGAGAAAGGCTGAAAAGAGCCTCCACCTGACCGGCAACAACATCATTGTATGTGCCGTTTTCACGTTCCTCAAGTACTTCACCTACACAGAAAATTGGAGTAAGGCCGTTGGCGAGAGCAAGTTTTGTCTTTGCGAGAAGCTGTTCGTTGGTCTCACCGAAATATTGACGACGTTCGCTGTGTCCGAGAATCACATGAGTAGCACCGGTGCTCTTAACCATCGGCGCGCTTACCTCACCAGTGTAGGCGCCGCTTTCATGTTCAGAGCAGTTCTCAGCTCCGAGTCCAAGAAGGTCGGCATCAATTACACCGTGAACTGAAGTGAGATGAGTGAAAGGAACACAAATCACTACCTCGCAGTTTGCTTTCTTAGCCTTAAGGGCATTGTTGACGGCATCGGCAAGTTCCACACCCTCATCAAGAGTGGTGTTCATTTTCCAGTTGCCTGCTACAATATTCTTTCTCATATTGATAATGTTTTATTATATCGATAATTCTCTTTATTGCTATACAACCTTTTTCAACGCACAAAATTAACAAATTCCCTCCACTTCCACAAATATTTCTCCTTAAAAAGTGTCTAATCCGCACTCAGAATAGATTTTTCTTACTTCATCTTCAGAAATTTCATCATAGTCTTTCTTGAGTGGAGCAATGAGCACCCCGGCCATATCTATGCACCCTGGTGAAATCATACGCTGCCCTACGCCTGATCCATAGCATTTTGGGCGATGGGCATTTCTTAGTACTGCAACTATTCTTAAAAGGCCTGATTTATCTAACCAGACGAATGCATTGAATTTTCCTTCGGATATGTATTTAAGCCCTATGGTTTCCTCAAGACGTGCTAATTGCTGCATTCCATCTAAATCAGGAGTAACTATCAGGCTCACAAAACCATAAGGCACATCAAGCTTTAATGTCTTGTGTGTAGCTGTTTTTCCAGATTCTATAGAATGTCTTTGTTCAATGAGTTGCATCAAGGGCAGTTCATGTGTCTTGACAGCCTGACAATGAAGATGGTCAGGACATGATGCCCCGGCACATTTACCATTAAAGAATATTGTATGCCCCGGCAACTTTTCTGCCATCGACACCATGTCGAGCGGAAATCCATCCTGTGGGCAATGTGTCTTGCTTACAATAGTGAAATGAGTAGGAAAAATAGGGTAAGGATTAATTAGCAGTTCCCATCCATCTGCAATTTCCATCCCTACTTGTTGCGGAGGTCTGTTTTCCTTACATAGAAAACATGGACGTGCCGACAAAGTCTTTGCATCAGTCTTTGCAGCGGTGGAGATCATACGGGCAGGATTGTGCTGAATACCAACAGTTAAGTCGCCAAGCTTAAATTGTCTTCGTTCTGTCTTGCCAAGCGCCTGATAGTTTTCCCTTGCCAACGGCCAATCAGAAAGTTGCTGGTCTATGTACTCAATCATAACCTATCAAAATAAAGCTAATTAGCTAACAAATAAGATATCATCAATCCTCTCTCTCCATGTTCTCATGAATACGCGCCAACAATTCGATTGTACGGATAAAATCCTTATATAGATTGTTTTCGTTTACTTTCTCAATTGGCAGTGCTGCATCGCTATTCCCAGCCCATCTACGACAGTTGTAAAGGGATTCATAGATCCGTCCAACTTTCCAGGTTCTCGATATCCTAAGAGCCATTGCATAGTCTTCGCCGTAAGACACATTGGGGAACAATATTTCACGGGCGATAGGGGTGTAAAATGCCCTTGGTGCTCCAAAACCGTTTATACGAAGTGCATTGTTTGCTCCATTTTCTTCGGTCCATTCGTAATGGGCTATAAGACCAGGAGGAATCACATTCAGGTCGAAGTCGGTCAACGTGTAACTTCCAACAACCATACCGCAATTTTCCTCATAGAATTTATCAACAATCTTCTGTAGACTGTCATTGCCGGAATACACATCATCAGAGTCAAGCTGAACAGCAAACCGACCACATTCCTCAGATTCCAAAGCTTTATTCCAGCAACCTCCTATTCCAAGACCCTCTTCTTCTTCTGCAAGAATAACATGCAATCTTGGATCGGGTATTGAAAGCAATGCCTGACGGGTCCCATCTGTACTGCCGTTGTCGACAACTATCACATTGAAAGGAAAATCTGTCAGCTGGCTTAAAGCCGAGCTGACGGCATCCATAATGGTGGATACCCTGTTGCGAACCGGAATGACTACACTTGCCTCATTTGCAAAAAAAGAAGCACCGACGTTTGCCGGCTTAGCAGGACCTACAAGGGCGTTAATTTCGTCAAGATGAGAGTGGCACACCATTTCCATTGCCTTCTGATATTCTGCATTGCGTGGGTCCACATAGTCATGCTGTTGCTCTCCGCTTTTTCGGTAATCAGTCTTGGTCTGCTCATAGAGATACTCGTTGATGCACAAGGCCCCCCTGCCTGTCAGCAATCTAAGCCGCAGAGCATACCAGCCTCCATCGGGGAGGTCATCGTAATCCTTGTCGAAATCTTCTGTGGCATTGAGCACATCAGCGGTGTTAAGCATCACAACCGATCCGAAATCAAAATCATCCCTCAGCGATCCAAGCTGATAGTCTATTGTGGGATGGTTAGAAACGCTTCCGTCGTCGGCAACTTCCCTATACCATGAATATGTGAGCGGTATGTCGCAAGTCTCTGCAAGTTCACGCATCCTTTTTTCGGAATGCTTGTACATCTTGACCTCTTTGTGGCCAAGCTTTATAAATATAAACTGATCGAGACCATTCTTGAAAATCTCTTCCCTAAGTTCTGTTATATTTTGAAATTGAATCATACTCAAAAAATTTTTACCGGTACTGAACTATGCATTAATGCAAAATTACTTCTCAATCCAGTCCAATATATCCTTCATCAGCTGTGCTCTCTGGTTTTCATCAGAAAGGGCCTCAAAAGGTATGCTCATGACAGCTCTTCTCGATTTGCCATTTCTCAAAAGCAATCCAGCAGCAGCCTTGGTGTCAGTAAATCTCAGGAATGTTGCAGCCTCATCGATATTTGCAGCCGGAATGATTGCATCAGGTCGCTCCACAATATACTGATCTTCATTAAGGGTGTTGGAGTATGTATATCGCCGGCTTTCGAATGAAGATTTGAGAGGCGCAGAAACACCGTCGACCGTACCTGTTCTGGTTGGAGCAACGGAATCCGGGAGTGTTATACCAAGGATATCCTCTCCCCATTTTGCTGCGTCAAGATCATTGCGGGTGTCGTGCAAATCACTTGCAACATATTGACCACTCACGATAATGTCGCCTCCTCTATCAAGGAAATTTGTCAGTGCGTTTCTAAGTTTTTTCGGTATTCCAATAAACTCAGCTCCATTCATTCCACGCCCCATTATGGTTGCTTTCTGTTTGCCAAGAATGAGATCGACAGTGGAATAGTCTGATAAGTTGACACTGCCTTGCTCAACAGCGCCTACACTTGTGCTTACAAAACCACGGCCGGCACAAGCAATAGCCTCACCGTGAAGTGCCGGATAGTCGAATGTGTTGCCGGCGATCACTGTGGATATATAGCGGTCGCTACTCTTGCCGAAGTCAGCACCAACGCTGCGGTGGAACTCTGTCTGGGGTCCCGTGAACGATATATCCTTGATGTATGGCACACCGAAGTCGTTGCTTGTGTCAAAACCTGCATAGTCTTCACCATCGGTTACAACTGCAGGTGCACTTACCCTTGTGAATCCATTTATTATAAGGATTGGTTTTTGATCGTTGTTTTCATGTCTGAAAGCCAGAGTCTCGGAAGGAAAGGAGCGCCCTCCTTCATTGAATGCGATGATGCGGAAAGAATGAATTTCATTGTCTTCAGCGCGCACCTCAAAATGAGGTTTGCTTGTCTCTCCAATTTTATGAAAGCTCATGTCGCCACATCTTTCCATCACAATGTAACCGGTTGGCATGGCAGTAGGCTCCAGTTCGTCGGGTGTGGGTTGCCATGATAGCCGGTAGGTTGATTTGCCGGTCTGCTGAATTGAAAAATTCTTTACCGGAAGAGGTTGTATCACGACCTTTCTATCCTTTCTTTCACCCACAAATCGAGCAAGTGCTTTGTAGATAGCGCGTCCGACCGTAAACCTGAACCTCGGATCGTTACCGTATTGCATATCGGCAAAATTCTGATGGCTCAAAAGCTCAATCAGGGTAGTGGGCACCTCCGGAACCCTTGCCTCCACATAAGATTTATCCCACATTGGCCTTCGCGTCCATTCCGGTTCATACTTTGCACGGATATCACTGGTGATTTGACGCATAAGCATGTCTGTCATGGTACGGGAATTTTTTCTCGGAGTTCCATCGGCATAATTGACGTTGCCATTAGTGAAATAGATGCCCAGTGTTCCTATGAAAGTATCATCTGCCCTTTTTCCGGCATCGCTATGCAGGGCCATGGTGGCATCTATTGGAATTCCAAGACCTTTTGCATTAGGCAGGACTCTCGAACCTCCTGCAAGATAATTTACCCAAAGACCTCGGCTTGTATAATCATCCTTGTAGTCATCAGTCCCGATATATGGGGAATATATAGAATCGGGCATACCGGCCCATTGAAGCCAATATCGAGCACCTTCAAGCCAGCGGGGGAGTCCTGAAGTCTTAAAAACCGGCTCTCCTTTCTGGGCTTCTTCTGCCTTAAATGGATTATAGCTTGCAGTCGGCGAATTAGAGTCTTGAGCAGTTAATCCATCCTGAATAATTGTAGAGTCATTGTCGAGGGTTACATTATTCCAGAATACATCACTTCTTCTTTGAGAACGTGCTATATTGCCCATGCCGCCACCGATTTTGACAGCATCAGCAGTCACAACTGTATCCCCTCCTTTTTCCGACTTACTTGTCAGCACCACAGTAGGATTCTCAGGGTCGTAACCTTCTGCAAGCGGATAAGTTCCAAGATAAATCCATGTGCCGCCTCCCATTTTCTGATTGACCAAAATGTCTTCCGAGCCACCGTCATAATTGATAGTGTATCTTGCATCTTCCGATGAATTTGGCAGTGATTTGTAGCTGACGTAGATAGCATAATCGCGCGAAACAGGAATATCAGCTACCCATGAAGCAGTAGATGGACTCCCTGTTTTGGTTGTCTTTACAACTCTGTAGGTACCGTTCTCAAAAGGATTTTCCGTGTCTCTGAAGTCCGGAAGATCATATATGAATGCCTCACCTTCACCGGTTTCCCATTTCTGATGACCGTTGCTCTCGAAATAAGTATCTTGTGAATATAGAACTCCTCCTTCTTCCGGCTTATCATTGTCTACAATAACCTCCACGGGGTTGACATCCCTTTCCCTGGGGAGCATGATGTATGCACCGGCATTTTCCAGCATAGGCACTGCATAAGGAAGGATATATCCAAGTGTATAGGTGTCTTCTACAGCCTGGAATAGCAACGGTCGCTGCCAATACCAGTTGTTGAGATCCGGTTTGTAATATCTGCCGTGGCTGTGCCACATCGCTATGTTGTCACCCTGCATTCCCTTAGTGATTTCACTAAGTGGTTCTGCAGATCTGACAAAAGGAATATTATCACGAAATTCTTTAGGAAGCTTATCTATGCTGTTGATATAGTAGGAGAGTAGTTTGCCACTTACCTTGAGTTCAACCTTGAAGTCAGACAATGAGTCGGGCATTGATTCTAAAGCCTGGCGCTCAAGTTGCTCAATATATTCCTTGTTGATAGGGAGGTATGTGAAATTCTCATTAAGACTGAATATAGCCTTGTGGTTGAGAGTATCCATTTTCACACTGTTCACTCTTAGTCCACCCGGGTTGTGGCTCTTAGGTATCAGCTTTATTAGACGCTCATTTATTGACAGAGTCAGAGAATCATTGCTTGGAGTCTCAACCGGAGGCAGAGTAGCGGCAGCCCGCGGTTTGGTCACGCTACTGCTCTTTTTTCGGGTTCGTGATGTTTTCTTGCGGCTTTTCTTTGCCGGAGACTTTGATGCAGATTTCGAAGAAGTCTTTTTTGTGGATTTCTTCTTGGAACTTTTTCTGGCAGCAGCCGCATCTGTAGTCTGTAAGAATTCGGTATTTAAAAAATCCGGTATGCCAAACCAATCGCATACTCCTAATGAAATAGCGCCGGCGGCAAGTATCGTAAGGTATCGTTTTCCATTCATAATTTACAAAATTACAAAAAAAACCTTGCACCGCCAACCTATAAATCTTAATTTTTGCTAAATTCAATTTTCGTTAAGTTTCCTACGTTCAAAGAAATTACGTGTGAAACAAATAAATAGACATGTACCTATACCTTGCATGATAGCCGCAGTGTAGAAGGCTTCTACAAATCCCAAATTCTCAGCCACTACACCTCCAAGCAGTATTCCGAGACCCATTCCAAGGTCCCACGAAATGAGTATTGATGAATTGGCAGTGCCACGCTGGTCGTGTCGTGCCACTTTGATAAACATATTCAAGAAAGCAGGATACATTTGTCCATTTCCTAAACCAATAAGCATAGCTGAAAGATAAAAGCTCCACGGAGTTACAACGAATGCAAACATGCAGTACCCAACTAATGAAACAACAACCCCGATCATAGCGTTATGAGTGAGCAAGCCTTTCCTCAAACTTTTTGCGCCAAACAGACGTGATACAAATAGACCTGCAGACAGAATCATAAAAAACACGCCAGTTCCGTCGGTAATGTTAAGTTCCTGCTTTCCATAAAGAGCAACATAATTGCTCATCAAACCCCAACATGCACCGAAAAAACAGATATTTATAGCCAAAAGCCATGCTCTGCCAAGGAAAAAATGGTCAAGACTCATCTTAGGTTTCCCTTCAACCGGAGGTCGTTTGGGTAATTTAACAGTTGAACTACACAAAAATCCTAAGAATGCCAATATCAAAGAAAGCCAGAATAGAAGTTTGAAGTTATCTGTGGCATGATATATGTAGATGCCTACACTGGGTGCCACTGCCATGGCAAGGTTATTGCTCAAACCATAATATCCTATACCTTCGTTCCTGCGGCTCGATGGGAGCACGTCGATCGCAGCTGTGCTGTTTGCCACGGTCGTTGCCCCAAAAGGTATCCCATGCATGGTCCTGACGATAAAGAACATTAGTAATGTACTTGCGCCAATATATCCGCTGAAACAAATGAAGAATAGGAAAAAACAAAGAATCAGCACTTTTTTCCTATCGAAGGAATCAACTACAAATCCACTGAATGGACGTACAAATAAAGTGGCCACTACATATCCCGACAGGATTACGCCTATAAGATCCTTATCCGCCTTAAACTCCGAATCGAGATATAACGGTAGAAGAGGTGTCAGCAGATAGAATGCAAAAAAGAGAAGGAAATTGCAAAGCATCACCTTCATGTATTCTTTATTCCAAAGTTTCTCTTTATTATCTTTCACAATCTTTGAATTTATGAGATGGGCTCTTAAAATCGTCGGGATCTTAGCTGATTTAATTTCCGACCTTAATACTTAATATCGGAAATACTTAATATCAGAGTAAGACTACGGAAGTGGTTCACACTGCATCACTCACTACGCATCGTTTGGGCAGGGGTGATCCCTGCAATGATTCTTGAAGGAAGAATTAATGTCAGATATACGACTACAAGCACTCCTGCATTGAGTATTCCAAAGGCTACCCAGTCCATCTCGACGGGGACAAAATCTATGTAATAGCTTGATGCATCGAGCTTGAAAATATGATATTTATCCTGGATTGTCAATATACCAATAATCAATATATTGCCAATAATCATGCCGGTAAGGGCCACGCGCATAGCCAGATAAATAAAAATCTCCCTAACTTTACTGCCAGGGGCACCCAATGCTTTTATAAGTCCGATAAACCTTTTCTTATCAAGAATGATTGTAAGCATTCCGCTTATCAAAGTCACGCATCCTACAATCATCATCAGAATGAGAACCACAATAACGTTTGTGTCAAGCATGGAAAGCCAATGGAAGTAATTTGCACCTTGCACATGTGCATTTTCAAGATGATAACTTTTATAAACGAGACCGTCTGCAAGCGCCTTGTTGAGCAACCCCTGAAGCGATAAGGTTTCCTCATCAAGATTTTTGAAATCTTTTGTAGTGATAAGCATGCTCGACCCTTGATTTGGTTTAAGGCCGGAAAAAGCTTCCGACAGATCACGACTGCCGTAAACCATGAGGTCATCATAAGCATCGAAATGTGAGTCATATATCCCTGCAATTCGGAGTCTACGCACCTTGACATCATCGTTTATAAAATAGCAATCGACTTTGTCGCCTTGTCTGAGCCCCAATTGATTGGCCGCCATCCGCGACATCACAATGTCGAGCTTAGTGCTGTCTTGCGAATAATCTGGAATTGTTCCGGCAACGAGATTCGACCGAATGAATTCACGGGTTTGATTGTCATTCAAATTCTTTAGAAATATCCCTTTGAAATCGGTAGGTGTCTTGAGTATTGTCGGAATAGATATCTGCAGCGAATAGTCTTTGATGTTTTCTTGAGAATCAAGTAATTTCTTTAATGTGGGGGTAAGCGTTATTATATTGTCTCCATCATTCGCTGCATTTGCAGTCATTACAATATGGGATGTAAAGCCGAGCACCTTATCGGTAATTTCGCGTTTGAAACCTAAGACAATGGCGATAGATGCTGTCATAACTGCCACAGACAGGGCTATAGCAGCAGTTGCAACTTTAACACCGGGGCTTGCTTTTCGTCCTCCGCTCCCAAGCGCCAATCTCCTTCCCAAATATATCGCATAATTCATAGCCGTTATTTTTTGAATACAGTCATAGCACATTAGCATTAGACTCTATTTCCGAGTGATTTAGATCCCTATTATTCTCAAATTTTATGAGGTAGAGTCTTGATTTCCCGATACAAAATTACTTATTTTCTCAATATCATCAAAATTTCTCAACCAAATCTATAAGTAGTTAATAAAAATTAAACGATATATGTACATATTCATCATAACCAATCTTGCACAGATAAATGCGGCAGTTTTCGGACATACCGGCATTGTAGTTCAGTCGCATAGCTCGCCAAGCTCCTTCACTCCGCATCCGGAATGCCTCGAAAGTAGCTTAGATTTATATGTGCATAAATTATTACTATCTGCTTACTTAATGAAGTTTAAAACTGATTGCTGAGTTTATTTGTTTCATAAGTAGCTAACAGAAATAAACAGATGAAGACAGCATTGATAACCGGAATTACAGGTCAGGACGGTTCATACCTTGCCGAACTCCTTCTTGAAAAAGGATATGAAGTGCATGGAACCATCCGAAGATCGTCAGTAGATTACCGTGAACGTATAGCTCATCTTGAAGGGCAACCTCATTTTCATCTCCATTATGCTGATCTTGGAGATTCTATGTCGATCATACAGGTGCTTAATA
>CAYQXG010000068.1:0-17087 GCA_964421525.1 uncultured Sangeribacter sp.
CTTGTCTTGTGGCATCATGTCATTGTTCTCTTCAGTCTTCGCAACCGTCTTCACGCTACCGGGCTTTCATTCCTGTGCCCTCCCGTTTCCCGATTGCGGTTGCAAAATTACAACCTTTTTCCGCCCCGTGCAAGTTTTTTTATGCCGAAGCGCATCTTTTTGCCCGATATGGCGCGTAATCATTTTTAAATCATAGAAATCAAAAAATGTTAAAAATACTTTAGTTTTATTAATTAGATAAACCATTCTTCCACTCGCTTGTTGTCTGCCCTGCCCGACCCGCCTGACCAGTCGGACTTCCATAAGCGCTTCGAGCAAGATACGTAGGTCCCGATCTCCGAGCGGGACAAGTCCGAAAGCCCATAAAAAAAAGCCGACCCTTATCCGGATCGGCAATTTTAGGCCCTGACTCATAAAAAATGGGGCCTTATTATCGATAGTCTTTAAGAATCTCCCGCAGTCGCTTCCGAGTGAAGAAGATCCTCGACTTGACTGTGCCAAGAGGCATGTTGAGCTTGTCGGAGATTTCTTCATATTTATAACCGGCTACATGCATAGAGAATGGCTTACGGAAATCAGGAGCAAATCCGGAAAGGATACTATAAATTTCCTGTATCGCGTAACTGGTCTCCGGAGTACCGATCCCGGAATCCTGAGATAGATTAAGATGATAGCAATCTTCCGATGAATCAATCACAGTATTCTCACGCGTATTCTTTCTATAATTATTAATAAAGATATTACGCATGATGGTGAGCATCCACCCTTTGAAATTGGCATTAGCCACATATTTGTCTTCGTTATTAAGAGCCTTCAGGGTGGTGTCTTGAACAAGGTCTTCGGCTTCCTCCCTGTTCATGGTAAGCTTTAATGCAAAGGAAAGAAGATTTCCCTGCATGCTTAGTATTGAATCCTGAAAGGAATTTTGCTCGTTCATATTAGTTAGATATAGCCATTTACTGGCTTAAAGAAGATAGATATTACTGTTGTTTGCCTTTTTCGACGACAAAGTTAGAACTTTTTTTTCAATCCAACAAAAAAAATGTGATAAATTTTAAAACTTTTTTCAAAAAATATTGTTACCGATTGTTAATAAGTTTTTATTTTATCGCTCAAGCAGTATTAGAAAGGATAATCAATATAGTTTTAGACCCCATTTCAACAAAATTGAGATGGGGCCTTAAGACTATAGATATTTCTTCTTTTTAGCAATTGAAATCCAGAGGTCGGCGATGCGCTGATGTCCGGCAGGAGTCGGATGTATTCCATCCCATAACCATCTTGAGGATTCAGGGTTATTCGCAGTAAGAGAATTAAACATGGAGTTGGTGTCGATGTAATCAGCATTGAATTCCTTGGCAAGTTGCCTTACGCTCGTTGCACACAGATTGATAGATTTACTTACGCGAGGCAATATGTCAGGACTGACCGACCTCCCTTCTGCAACAAAGGGAGACATGAGAATGATCTTGACATTTGGATTATTATTGCGTGCGTCAACAAGAATACTGCGGTAATCCTCTGTCCAGCTTGCCACATCGAAATCTGCAGTTTCTCCGTCGCGATAATGTTTATAAACATCATTGACACCTATCATTACTGTCAGAATATCAGGATCTTCGTCGAGAACATCTTCTTTCCACCTATTTTCCAGATTTTTTATTGTGTTGCCTGATATTCCACGGTTAAGCCAGTTGCATTTTAAGTTGGGATTATCAGCCATAGCCTTTGCAGCGCAGAGCATTACATAGCTGTGACCCAACGCATGGTTTTGGTCAGACTTATTGCGTCTTGAGGATGGAAGACCTTTTCCGCCGCTTTTACCCCAACCGCCATCGGTGATTGAGTCGCCGATGAAAAGTGCAGTGAGGTCTGATTTAAGTTTGATTTTAAGAACGGTTGCCGGGCCATCATCAGCCGGGGTTGATGTTTCTACGATGACTTTCCCGCCTTCCGATTTCCATTTAAGGTTTTCTCCACCGATCATTGATATTTTTTCAATATCTGAAGAATCGAGTCCGGGAAGCTCCACCGATTTACCATCCCATTTGAGAATGAATGCATAAAGATCTTTCTTTCCCTTAGACGTGTATCTTACGTCACCGTCTTTATTGGGACCGAAGGTACGTGTCCCATAGATTGCCTCGCCATATTTGGAAAGCCACTTGCCCACGGCATAGAGTTCCTTCTTTTGGTCGTCGGGGATAGTTCCGTCTGATTTCGGAGAAATATTCAGGCAAAGATTGCCGTTTCTTGATACATTATTAATGAGGTTACGAATAATGCCGTCGGCTTTCTGAAGTTGAAGACCTTCCACATATCCGAATTTATGTCCAATAGGATCGTCGACTTGCCAATAATAGTCCACTGTCTCTTTCGGGGCTCTCGATTCTCTTTCAAAGTCACGGATGGATCCGGCCTTGTAGGCATCACTTTTCGATTGAAGTGACACTTCCTTCCCCCATTTCTGAGCACTGTTATAATAGTATCGGGCAACATTAAGTTTCCAAGGATCCATCGAACGGAAATTGATTCCATTATCGAAATAAATAAGATCCGGCTTGTACTTGTCGATTATCTCCATAACCCGGAACTGCCATTCATTCATGAATGCATCGTTCTGAGGATGATCGCCTGGTTGCTTGTCGGATGGTCCCATCCCCGATGTGGCACCGGGCTTCTGCGGTGGGCCGTAAAGGGAAGCATATCTCGGATCGAACAGGTCGGTTGAGTCCGGATCTATGCCGGGATACATGAAATCCCAGTTCTCCACACGGTGATTGCTGATGCCGAATTTCATTCCCCTGTCGCGCACGGCTCTTGAAAGTTCACCGATTACATCACGCTTCGGACCATGTTTCATGGAAGTCCACTCAGTCAGGTCACTGTCATACATTGCAAAGCCATCATGATGTTCAGCTGTTGGGATGACATACTGTGCGCCACTTGCCTTGAAGAGTTCGGCCCATTCATCGGCATTGAAATGCTCGGCTTTGAAAAGAGGAATGAAATCTTTGTAGCCGAAATCAGTCTGTTTTCCCCATTTTTCTCTATGAGCCTTGGCGAGTCCATTATACATGTGCTTTGGATACCATTCACTCCCCGCTGCAGGAACTGTATAAGGTCCCCAATGGATAAAGATTCCGAATTTGGCATCCTTGAACCATTCCGGTACACTGTAGTTTGATTCCAACGACTCCCAAGTGGCATCATATTTGCCATTTGGGTAAGCGTCAAGTTGCTCCTGAGTGACATCTATTGTCTGTCGCGGAGCTTGTGCATAGGTCACCGTAGATGATACGGCAAGAGTCATGCAACCTAAAGCACAAAGCATTTTGATCTTCTGCATGTTGAAAAAAGATAGGGTTAGTAATGTTATTAGGTATTTTAATGTAATTATTGGGTAGTAAAATTAGTGATTCATCACGGACTTAATATTCAAAAATTCGATTAAAAATTAGCACAAAATCGACATTTAGACTCAGAAAACGCTGTCCTGCATTTTTGGAAGGGAAAATATTCGGAGATGGCTATCAAAAAAGCGCACCTCATAAGAGGCGCGCTTAATCTTATCACTAAATAATTGATATCAATAACCGGGGTTCTGCCAAGCCTTCTTTTCTTCATCGCTCAGGTTTGTGCCGTCTTCATGCTGAAGCTGGTCGATAAATGCCTGAGGAATCGGGCGAACATAGTGCTTGTTTTCATCGAAGTTGAGAATGTCGCTGTTAAGACGTTTTGCACGAGTGTGAATAGTCTTTGTGCGAGCAAGATGTTCCCAACGTGTCATCTCACCAATGAGCTCACGTGTGTGCTCGTTGAGTATGAAGTGGAGTGCACGCTCGAACTGACCGCTGACACCGATCTTGCTGAGGATTGCCTCATCTTCTGCAGGAAGATTATCCCAAGTCCAGTTAGTCATTTCATTCTCAGTAGAAGCATAAGTCACCTCAAGATCCGGGTTAGACAGATAGTAGGAGTTCATACCAAGATTCCAACCATCGTTTGCTGCAACGTTTGCCGCTTTTCCGGTGACATTAGAAGTGGTATTAGCTGCCTTGTAGCAACCATCGATATAGTAGCTGCGGTTTTCACCTTCGTGCCATGCACCACGCTTGCGGAGAACGTCGATGTCCTGCTTAGCACCGTTATAGTCACCAAGACGTACTTTTACTTCAGCACGAACAAGATATGTTTCACCCAGACGGGCAAGAACAAGGTCGCGTGATCCGTTGTCTCCGGCGAATGCATTCAGGTATCCACAGGTGTGCTTGTTGATACCGGGGAACATGTTTGCACCGTGAGCTCCGAAAGCACCGGGCTTAAGTTCGCCAAACTGATCACCTACATATTGACCATCCTTATACTGAATCCAAGTATTGAGTATAGGGAAGTTAACAGCATCAGTGAATATAGACTCACCTTTGCGTTCCTGAACACGACCACCCATAGGTAAGCGACCATCCTCATCCACAAAGTTAGATTCCGGATAGTCCTTTCCATTCTGATAGCGATAAGCTCCAAAATTGAACTTATCGTATTTATGCTCATCTTTCTTATTGATGATGAAGACAACAGACGGCTCACCAATATGCACTGGTTGCTTCTTAACGGTACCATCTTCATTTGTCTCACCTGCCCATTCTACAGCTGTACCATAGACTGTTGCAAACGATTTCCAAAGACGAGCGTCATTTACGTTGTCGAATACTGAGGTTGCATACTCTGTAGGACGGAAACGCTGGAAGTCCTTACCACCTGTGATACATCCACGCATACCACCGAGAGTGGTGTTAGCGAAGTTGGAGAACTGGGGATTGAAGAATGCTCCAGGGTTACGTGCTGCAGTACGTCCGGAGAAGTTGTCGTCCTGTGCAGCGACCATAAGCAACTCCTTGCTGCTCTCAATCGGGCAGTTAACACCGCTCCAGTCGCCATA
This sequence comes from uncultured Sangeribacter sp., assembly GCA_964421525.1. Lineage (GTDB taxonomy): Bacteria > Bacteroidota > Bacteroidia > Bacteroidales > Muribaculaceae > Lepagella. Next base: position 4,940 of record CAYQXG010000068.1, read on the forward strand.
GACCTCAATAACATCCTCCTCAAGATTGCGGGCACTGATAGCATAATTGGTAGCTTCAAGAGCTTCTTTTAAGTAAGCTTCCTTTACGCCTGAGTTCCAGCTATCGTTGATTTCAGAAGCAGCAAAGAGAAGAGCCTTTGCAAGATAGTGAGCTGCAGAAGCTTTGGTCCAGCTGATGCCGGGGCCTGCCAGGGTGTTGTTTTCACCATCAAAATAGTTGTAGGCATTACGGAAGTCGGAAATAACCTGCTCCCAGCACTGCTGAGTTGTGGGAAGTTCAAAAGTGCGGACAACGCCATCAGCCGGCTCAGTCTGAAGCACACAATGACCAAACTGAGAAGTAAGCATGTAATAGTTGAAACCGCGTAGGAAGTATGCCTGAGCGAGACAGTTATTACGGATAGCCTCATCATCCACCATGTCGGCAGAAGCAATGATCTTGTTGGCAGAAGCAATACCGTAGTAAACTTCGTCCCATACGGCTTGAGCAGTACCGGTATTACCGTTCACTGTAACCCACTGCGGAGCCATACGTACATCGTATGTAAGCCACATCTCATTAGCCATGTCAGTACCGATTGCAAATTCGTCAGTACCACCCATCAGCTGATAGTAGCCCTGAGACTCATAACCACCAATCCAACGGATATGACCGTAGAGCGACAATGTGAGTGACTGAAGTCCCTCGGGAGTCTTGAAATAGTCTGTTGAATAGCCGGTAGTGTAGTTTTCATCAAGGAAGTCACTTGAACAGGAAGTGAAACCTGCTGCTGTGGCTGCAAGAAGACCGGCTGCTATATATTTATTGAATTTCATTTTTGATATTCTATTTATTTATTGCTAATTAGAAACCAAGTTCAACACCGAGCACCCAGCTGCGGTTGTAGTAAGACTTACCGGTGTCAAGGTCAAGACCATTTACTGACTGATAGAAGTCGAACGGATTGATAACCTGACCATATACCTTGAGCGACTTCAGGTCAACATGCTCGAGAACGCGGCTTGGGAGATTGTAACCGATCGAGATATTACGCATACGGATGAAGTTAGCTTTCTTGTAGCCATTAGCGCTTGCGAATGTGTCAACTTCACCGGTCTGCACTGAAGTAAGATATGGTCTGTGGAATTCAGCATCTGTGTTGTCCGGAGTCCAATAGTCAACAGCAGTGCCGAGGTTGCCGTAGCCAAAGAGATACTGGGGAGCATGAACCATATAGTTGAAGCGGCCATAGATCTGGAAGCTAAGCTCGATGCCCTTATAGTTGAAGATGTTGGTCCATCCAAGGTTGGTAGTAGGACGCTTGTAACCTACGATAACCATGTCATCTGCATCCATCTTGTAGTCACCATTCTGGTCGACCGGCTTAACCATACCGGGAGCAAACTTATAGTCGGTCCACTTCTCCATTTCAGCACGGTCTGCCGGAGTATCCTGCCAAAGTCCATCTGTCTGGTAGTCATAGAAAACGCCAATCTGCTCACCGATAAACCAACGGTTTGCGATATCGTCTTCCTTGCCGTTTGCAAGTTCATCGATGCGGTCTTTCTGCCATCCCATATTGAATGAAGTATTCCAAGAGAAGTCCTTAGTCTCAACAGGCACTGCATTGATTGTGAGTTCGACACCCTTGTTAGATGTCTTACCAATGTTACCGATTGTAGATACATAACCGGTAACGGTAGGAACGCTCATCTTAAGGAGAAGGTCGTTGGTCTTTGAGAAGTAGAACTCGAGGCTACCGTTAAGACGGTTGTTGAAGAAACCGAAGTCAACACCAACGTTCCATTGAGTTGTCTTTTCCCAACCTACCTGAGTGTTAGCCATCACAAGTGGATCCTTCACGTAAGCAGGGTCGTTCATTACATAAGCCTTCTCGTATCCGTTTCCTGTCGGGATGAAGATGGACTGGATGTTGCCAAGAGTAGAGTAAGGAGAAATTGCGGAGTTACCGGTTGTACCGACACCTGCACGGATCTTCAAGTTGGTGAGCCACATCACGTCGCGAAGGAATGCTTCCTGCTGGATTCTCCAACCGAGAGACATAGATGGGAAGAATGCCCACTTACGTCCTGCTGAAAGCTGTGAAGCACCATCCCAACGTGCTGAAGCAGTAAGAAGATAACGCTCGTCAAAACCATAGTTAATACGGATCATGTATGATTCAAGTTGACGGTTAGTTACACCTGTGCTCATGCTTGCGCCGTTCTCATTGTCGGTGATGTCGAGAGAGCCCATTGCATTCCAAAGATACATATCTTGCTCAAGACGGCTAAGCCCCATTGCTGCATCCTCATAGTTCCACTTGGAAGCTGTCTGGAGCAAAGTCAAACCTACATTGTGCTTTTCAGCAAATGTGTTATTGTAGGTGATCATATTGTCGAGAGTCCAAGAGAAGTCCCTACGCTGTTGCCAACGTGCCTGGTTGTTGCTCTTATTTTGCCATTTGTAAGCTGATTCAACATCAATATATTCCCCAAGACGATAGTTGCGATAGTCAGGGCCGAAAGAGAACTTATATTCAAGACCTTTCAGAGGAGCCCAAATTTCACCAAGGTGAAGCTGAGCAGAGAAGTTGCCGAGCAAACGCCAAGTCTCGCGCTGTGAGATGTTATGCTCCCATTCGTCAATCGGGTTGTAGCACTGGTTGTCGCCACCGGGATAATGTATTCTGTTGCCATCCTTGTCATAAGGCTGAGCCCAACGGTAGCTCTTCTTATACAATTCATAAATTGCAGAAGCAGCATTTGTACCGGAAGGTGAATAAGTTGAAGACATACCATAGTCCTGCTTCTCACGTGAAGCATTCATCGACATGCTGAAAGTAAGCCACTTCACCGGAGTGATGTTAACACCCACACGGCCGGTGAAACGATTGTATTCCTGACCTTGCTGAGTACCTTTATTGTTAAGGTAACCGATAGAACCGAATGCATTCATCTTGTCGGTACCACCTGAAGCACTTACTGTATGTTCCTGAATGAAACCGGTGCGGAGAGCCTGACCTGTCCAGTCATAATCAAGCACATCAGCCGGATTCCAACGTCCTGAAGACCATCCATTCATAACATTGTCGTAAGCAGTCTGGTCGTCAATTGTTCCGAAGAGAAGAGCATCGCTTTCCTTTGTTGGATTGCGGGGATCTGCATATTTCTCGGGATCGCTGTTATAAGCTGCCCAACGGCGATACTGAATATGGTCAGCAGCGCTCATGGATGGGCTACGGTCTACGAGGTTCTGCCAAGTCACTGAACCTGAATAGTTAAGTGAGAACTGGCCTGCCTTACCGGTCTTGGTAGTAACGATAACGACACCGTTTGCACCACGTGAACCATAGATAGCAGTTGCAGATGCATCCTTAAGGATGTCGATAGATTCGATATCGCGGGGGTTAAGAGTCTCGATACCGGAAGCTGACATCAAAGGCACACCGTCTACTACATAGAGAGGATCATTGGAAGCGGTGAGTGAACGTTCACCACGGATACGGATTGAACCAATTGTACCGGGGCGCTCGCTTGTGGTGATATCCACACCTGCAGCCTTACCCTGAAGAGCCTCAAAAGCATTGCTTACGGGACGGCTCTGGAGCTCATCAGCACCGATGTGGCTTACTGCTCCTGTCACGTCGCTCTTTTTCTGAGTACCGTAACCTACGACCACGAGGTCGTCAAGCATAGCTGAATCATCCTTCATAGTGACATCGATCACTGATTTTCCGGCAACTTTTATCTCCTCTGTTACACAGCCTACATAGCTGAATACGAGAGTAGCATTTTCCGGAACATTCTTCAGCGCATAGGCGCCATCGAAATCGGTAGCGGTGCCGTTGGTTGTTCCCTTGACCATTACAGTAACGCCAATCATTGGCTCCCCTGTCTGATCAATTACCTTACCTGACACCGATATGCCCTGAGCGGCTGCGGTCAATGAAACCACTGCCATAAGAGCCACAAACAGGAATCTGCGACATGTAGACGCAAATCCTGAACTTTCCTTGCGGTCGTTCATAATGAGATGTTGGTTAGTGTTGATAATTATTAGGTTAATTAAAAAATCAATATTGCAGAATGTCCATTATCGTACAATCATTGTCTAACATGTACGATTTTTTTACACTCATGACGTGCAAAATTACACAAAATAATTGTCATGCGATATTAATATTTCAAAAAAAATGCACCCTTAAACATTTTTTAACATTTGATACATATCCGGGCTATTATTATTAACAAAAACAGCACGTCGTTCGACGCGCTGAATGAAATTATCGGATTCAGAAACTACATCATGAATCTGAAGTCTTTGAAATCCGGCTTACATTTACCTGCTCGATTCGCGTAGTCGCCATTTTTTCCACTGTAAACTTAAGATCGTCTATTTCAAAGGAATCGCCCTCGGAAGGCAAGGCTTCTGTGAACTCAAGGATATAACCGGCAATCGTGTTATAGTCTTCCGACTCTTTTATGTCAAGACCAAGCGCCTCATTGACTGCCGCAATTTCCGCACGTCCGGATATTTCGTAAATCCCGTCCTGCAATTTACGGAAAAGCAGACGCTGACGATCGTGCTCGTCTTCAATCTCGCCAAAAATTTCCTCCACAAGGTCTTCAAGGGTAGCAAGGCCGGATGTACCGCCAAATTCATCGATTACAATGCATAAAGACTTTTTCTCAGCTATCATTCGGCGCATCATCTTATTGGCAAGCATTGTCTCAGGGGTAAAGATCACTGGCTTTATATGTTCCCGCCAGTCGGAATCAAGATTAAATAGTTCAGAAATATGGATATAACCCACAACATCGTCTATATCCTCACGATAAACTACAATCTTAGAAAGACCGGTACGGGAAAAAAGAGCGAGAAGATCGTCGCGCGAAGTTGTGTCTTTCTCCACCGCTATTATCTCATTGCGCGGTCTCATGCATTCCCCGATAGTGGTGTCTTTAAAGTCTACCGCGTTTCGGAAGATCTTAACTTCATTCTCCACCTCCACACTCGCCTGCTGGGTGGAATGGAGCTGCTCCTCAAGATAATCATCGAGCTGGTCCATCGTAATCAATGTTGCAGCAACCTTATTTTCCTTTATTCCGAAAAGGTTCATCAGCCCTTTTGTAATAACAGAAATCAATTTCGAAACAGGAAAGAGCACTATATATATAAGGTAGAGAGGAAGTGCAAACATCCTCATCATGAAGTTGGGATTGATGCGGAAAGTTGCCTTAGGAATAAACTCGCCACAAAGAAGTATCACGAGAGTAGAAAAAACGGTGTTGGAGATAAGAACCATAGCATCTGAATTGCCAAACCATCTTTCAAGCACCGGATTGATCAGTACAGACAACGTGATACCATATATGACCAGCACGACATTATTGCCTACGAGTAGAGAGGAGATAAACATGTCTTCATTTTGACTGAACCTCTGTATGATGCGGTCAACCAAACCACCACGCGATCCTTCAATCTGCATCCTCACCTTATTGCTCTGCACATAGGCTATTTCAGTACCCGAAAAGAGTGCTGAAAAAACCACCGCCAATATCGTCAATATGAGAGCTACCGAGAAAGACATATCGTTCTATTGTGTTTAATTGTTTAAATCCTCATCTACCGGGAAGATGCCGGTAGGACGTCTTATTGAATACTTGGTCAAGCGATCATTGCTCTCAAATCCATGCCCCTCGAGCATCCTCTCGGGAGTCTCAATATGGATGAATGAGTCACTATATAGTCTGTTGCGTCGCTGATCCCAAAAAAGCTGCTGGGTCAAGAACAATTCACCCGGCTCCTTCCTCATCTCTACATTGCCATCAAGCTGCCAGAGATTTTGCAAGCGGAAAAATTTCGCCGAGTCTGCCGCCACTGACGCTATCACCTTAAACTGCCTGTCATATTTCTGCAGAAAGATTCCCTTAGGGAAATTCCAATAAGGGGTGTCGACCTCATCATAGACATTCCAAAGAGGGGACACTATCTTATATTGGATGATTCCGGAGTCGGAAATTAGAGTGGCAACGTTCACAGTAGACATGGAAGGCATCTTGGAAGCATCGATTCGCTTTGCCACGCCGAGCTTGCCATCTTCCTTACATCCGGAAATGAGGATAGAGACCACAATGGCAACTGCCATTGCCAGTCCGGAAAACCTCCAGCCGGAAGGGCTCTTTCCGTTTGGCATTTTCCGTTTTCCGCTTTCTGTTTTCTGCTTTCCGAGAATATTCACTGCACTCTTAGAGATATGAACATAGCAACCTGCAAAATTAATTCAGTCTCCTCTTGAAGAACCAGACTTCATTAAAGTTGACACCAACCATTATGTTGAAATAGTTTTCACTCAGCATATTGACAGGTGAAGTCTGCCTATGTCTCCATTCAAGGCCGAAATTGATCATGGTCTTTCCTTTCGGGGCAGCAAATCCGGTGCCAAGCGAAACTCCATATTCCTTCATGCGGTTGCCCTCAATCTTGAGATAATCGTCAGTGTAGAACGCACCGACGCGGAATGGCATTCTCTCCAAATAGCTGCCGCGTATGTTGTGGGTGTATTCTCCACCAACTGCAAACTTGCGGCGGTCGCTGAATCTCATTCCCTGAAACACCACCTGACCGGCTTCATCATAGAGCGATGAGAACGGTGCCTTCGACCATTGCTGCCAAGTGAAATCAGCCTCGACTATTATCCGATGCACCCGCTCATGGGTATAAGACAATCCAAAGCCAAACGACTGAGGAGAATAATACTTATTCTTCAAACTGCTGGTGGCAATCGTGTCAGGTGTGTCACTCGAGTTCAGATCCTGCAGGGTAAGCCATGTGTTGCCGTGGAAACTCTTCTTCGGACTATATGTGATTCCGGCTGTGATTGAATTGAATTTATTGATGGGCTGCTTATATTGCACACCGGCAAGCACATTCCAGTCTCTGACCTGTATTATCTGTTCAAAGAGCGACTGGCTGCTCGATTCGGGAGTGGCGTAGACATCGTTTTGGATCGTACCAAAATCATAGGAGACATTAACACCCAATGAAAATCCTCCTATCTTGCCCGACACGCCGGCATAAGCCTGGGTGATGCCTCCGGAACCCTGATTCTCACGGGCGCCAAATTTTATTTCGTCGCCAAAAGAATAGCCGACCTGTGTCAGAGGCACCATGCCTATCGACATACCCATGTGCTTTGAAAGTGGAAACTGCATGGTCACATAGTCGAGACCTCCGCCAAATCCATGGTCAGATGCAGTGCGGTCTTTACTCCACTGCATCGACATGTTGGCACCCATGTCCCAAAGGAATGTAAGTGAGTCAATGCATGCATAAGATGCCGGATTCATGGCATTGATCTGACGTCCGGACTGCATTGCATAGCCGACTCCACCCATCTGACGCTGCATAGACGTGGCCCTGTCGCCCAATACGCCATAACCATACATTGAATATGGAGTGTTTACATCGGCTTTTGCCGACCCTATTGCTGACAGCATAGCCAACGCTAAGCAGAGTGATTTGATTTTATTCATTGTAATTATAGATATATAGCAGTCCACGAGCCATAAGGTCAGCCACATGGTCTGCTGGTATGCGTGTTGTGATGTAAGGTGCAAGACAACCGGCATCTCCACCGGTCAGAACAAGACGCCTGCATCCATAAGTTTCTTTATACTGACGGAATGTCTCCGTTATCTCATCTGCAAGTCCGAGCACTACCCCACTCCTTATAGAAGTATCGGTAGAATACCCGGCAACCGGAAGATCTCCATCTGCAGTCACCAACGGGAGGGCAGCCGTGTGGCTATGGAGTGCTGAAAACCGCAGCCGTAGACCGGCAGTGATTCTCCCGCCTATGAATGCAGGACGAGAATCCACCACATCAAGCGTCACCGCCGTACCGGCATCCACTACTGCCACTGCCTCTCCTTTATATATATAAGAAGCACCGACGGCAAGTGCCACACGGTCAAGTCCGAGTGTGCCGGGTGTGGAATAGTCAATCCCGATGGGCAGTCTCGTGGAATGAGAGAGAATCAGAAGCTGGCCATCCAACGCAAGGCGCATCGACTCTACAAGCCGGGTGTCGATCTTTCCAACCGAACAGAATGCTCCGCACTCCGGATGCCATGAGTCCACTGCATTGAAAACATCTTCCAACGCTTCCGCATCGAAACGGCATGTCTGCTTCAACTCATCCCCCTCAAAAAGGGTGAGCTTAAGCAAGGAATTACCCTGATCAACTGCAAGAAACCTTTTCAGACTCATTTCTCTTATCTTGCGTTATATTCTTTCTTCATCCGGCTTGATATCATCCACCCTGCCACTATCTGAATCACAGCTCCTGCCATAGTAAATGCGACAGTCTGCTGCATCACGGCAAGAGGCCCGACCATAATCCCGGTGTAATATTTCAGCTTATAGAACCAAAAAGCCGCGCCTACTATAAAGCACATCCCGGCCCAGAACTCCAGGCGACGAAGCCTGCGAAGTCGTAATGAATCGCCCGGGGCATTAACGTTGATGACACGGGCCACTGTATAGACAAGCGCTCCAACAGCATATACCCATTTCGCCACACTCCCTATTATTGAAGGCAGAGAACGGAAGAAGGGAACCATCATTGCAAAAAGCACCAGCAGCAATCCCACGGATGCTGCCACCTCTACATATTTCCTTCTCTTCTCGAGCGCCGGAGTAACGTCTGCGGAGCGCGATGTCTCATTTTCCTTTTTCATATTCATTTTTCGGGAGGCACAAGCAGATAAACGTCTTCCGTCGGCCGTTTCATGTGGTACTGCTCTCTGGCTATGAACTCGAGTTCCTCATCACCCCGTTCTATGGCAAGGCGCCTGCTGCGATAGTAGGCGGCAGAATCCTTGTTTTCCTTTATTTCTTTCTTAAGACGCACAATCTCCTTCTCGTATACCATGCTCTGCGTGAACGATGCATCCTCATTGAGCAACAACAGCCCGATGAAGAACACTCCAATGATCAGCAACGGTAGATTTGCGGATCGTTTGAACCAATATGCGGCTTTTCTTGAAAAACTGCTCACTTAATCGCTAATTTTGCGTCTCCTATACTTAATTATATAAGGAACCGACGGGTTAATTTGTCGCATTTGGGCATACGACGATGCAAAATTAATTAAATATATGCGAAAAAACTAACGAACTGTCTAAAAAAATGTGAAAACCGGGGTTTTTAGACCCCGTCTCATAAGATTTTAGAGGCCCCGGGGAAGCTGGGTTGGGATGATTCGCGAAAATCACTCGCCCAAAACCGCCCCGGGGCTCTTAAAATTTTTATCAGACGGGGTCTTAGGTTTTTTGATTGCGAAACTTTCAACTAAAAACTTGCATGAAACATTAGCTTAACAAAAATTATACATCAAGCCCAAAATTACAATTTTTCTTATCCGGAACTCACATTGTCATGCATTTGTTAAGCAAAAATCTATTTTGTCAGTAAAAAATCCATTAATCTTATTGTGTTTTTGTTACAAAACCAATAAATGCATGAAACACGACATCATCTTGCCAAACACGGTTGGCAAACTTACTTCTTTCGGTTGTTATAATGTCAGTAACAACCCACGGACAAGCCTGGAACTTACAGTCAAATCCGGCAAATAATTACAATTATGGCAGAATCTTCTTCTTTCATCAATAAGCTCCTCGGACTGCAAAGCAACCTTATGAGTTTTGCATATCAACTCACTTCCAACCGCGAGACAGCCGAAGATCTCGTGCAAGACACCACCCTAAAGGTGCTCGACAATGAATCAAAATATGTCGACAACGTAAACTTCAAAGGATGGGTGTTCACAATAATGCGCAATATCTTCATCAATAACTACAGAAGACAGGTTCGCAGCGCCACGATCATAGACACAACCGAAGACCTGTATCACCTGAACATATCACAAGAGTCAGGTCTCGAAACCCCCGAAGGCACTTATGCCACTAAGGAGATAAGCAAGGCAATCAATGAATTTTCCGACGACTACAAGGTGCCATTCTCCATGTATGTTGCCGGATACAAGTATTCCGAAATTGCGGAGCACATGAATCTCCCTCTCGGCACCGTAAAGAGCCGTATATTTTTCGCCCGCAAGCGTCTTCAGGAGACACTAAAAGACTACAGATGAACAAAAAATCATAATTACCCGATTCCATCAGTGCCTATAGGCACGCTACAGACAATGTCTAACAAATATCCTAATCCTAAGTAAAATATCGGGGATTCAAGCCAAATGCTTGAATCCCCGCTTTTCATTGCCCTGTTCAGATTTGCCTAAGGCCCCGACTCATAAGATTTTAAGATATTCCTCCGCATGAGCCAGATCTTGCATATTGTCGACATCAAACACTATCGAGAATTCATAAGGAAGCACTTTAACCGAGCTGTCGAGCGCAAGGGCCCGCTGGAAGTCATTTAACGACCCTGGCTCCCGGCCCGATTGAGAAACAGAATCCATTATTCCACCCGACAAACCATAAATTCCGGCAGATACTATCTGATCTCCACAGAATGGACTCCCGCCATATCTGTAGTCTACAATCTCCCCGGCATCCGAGACCCGGGCATATAGCGGACTTCCGTCTTCCACAAAACGGGTCAGACCCATAAGCGCAATGTCGGAAGGCACAGACTCTACTTTCCTTACATAACTCTTAAATTCATCCTCAGGAAAAATAGCATCGCATGTCAGAGCTATGAACCTACCCTCGATACCGGCAGATGCCTCCCTAAGTGTGCAATATGAGTTGTCGGTTACAATAGGATGAACTTCTATAGGCAACCCCTGCTGCTGAAGGCTACCGAGATATTCAAGCAGAGGCAACATCAGCGCATTTGCACCGACGTGAATGGAATCGGCATTGCACTCCATGAGTGTGCGGATAAGCCGACCGATCATCGGCTCTCCCACAACCGGTATGAGAGGCTTCGGCTGATCGTATCCCCCCTCCACAAACCGTGCGCCTTGACCGCCTGCTAAAATTACAAAATCCATCTTCAATTATTTAATTTTTCAAGCAAGTCAGGGCGTAGCTGCCTTGTGCGTTCCACCGCCTGGTCGAGCCGCCACTGGGCAATCTTTGCCTCGTGACCGCTCAGAAGCACATCGGGCACCTTCCAGCCCTTGTAGTCTGCAGGACGCGTATAGACCGGAGGCGCAAGAAGATTATCTTGAAAGGAATCGGACAGAGCCGACTGCTCATCGCCAATTGCCCCCGGCAAAAGCCTGACCACTGCGTCTGTCACGCAAGCAGCCGGAAGTTCTCCTCCTGTAAGCACGTAGTCTCCGATCGACACCTCCATGGTGACGAAATGTTCCCGGATGCGATAGTCGATCCCTTTATAATGACCGCAGAGTATGATGATATTGTCGAGAAGCGAAAGTCGGTTTGCCATAGGCTGGTCAAAAGTCGCACCGTCGGGGGTCATGAAGATCACCTCATCATAATCCCTTTCAGATTTCAACTTAGATATGCAGGCATCTACGGGCTGCACTTTCATCACCATGCCGGCCTCCCCACCGAAAGGATAGTCGTCTACCTTACGGTGCTTATCTTCTGTATAGTCGCGAAGATTATGCACATGAATCTCCGCCAACCCTTTCTCTTGAGCACGCTTCAAAATTGAGCAATTCAACGGAGACTCAAGCATCTCCGGCATCACTGTCAGTATATCTATTCGCATCTTTTTTGTTTTTATGGAAACGGGACGTCCTTTCACAAGGGCGTCCCGGCTATCAGGAGGATGTCTGATCCCCCATTAGAAAAAGCTATCAATCGATTTCTTCATCAGCCTCGTAACCACCCATCTCGCGGATAGCGTTCTTCAGCATCACATACTGCTGGAAAAGATGGTTTACAGGCACTTCTCCCTTAGTATAGTCGTGCATCGGGCTCTTCAGGAAGAAGCTCAGGAAGCGCTGGATTCCGCTGCGGCCGGCGCGTGCAGCAAGGTCACTCAGCAACACAAGGTCGAGGCAGAGGGGCGCTGCAAGAATTGAGTCGCGGCAGAGGAAGTTGATCTTGATCTGCATAGGATAGCCCATCCATCCGAAGATGTCGATGTTGTCCCAGCCTTCCTTATTGTCGTTGCGCGGGGGATAGTAGTTGATGCGCACCTTGTGGTAGTAGCCGGTGT
>CAYQXG010000069.1:0-16332 GCA_964421525.1 uncultured Sangeribacter sp.
ACTGGCCGTAGGGGTTCTGCGGCGGATACTGGCCGTAGGGGTTCTGCGGCGGATACTGGCCGTAGGGGTTCTGCGGCGGATATTGGCCGTAAGGATTCTGCGGCGGATACTGCTGGCCGTAGGGGTTCTGGCCATAAGGATTCTGAGCAAATTGTTGCTGGTTGTTCGGGTCGTTAGCCTGATTTGGATTAATTTGTTGAGACATATCTTCAGTTTCTTTATTATTTTCGGTTAAATTATCTGCGCACTCTTCTTTTTCTTCAGATTGAGGATCGATTTCTGCAGGTGAAGCGTTATCTTCAGAAGCTACGGCTATCTCCTCGGTGATAACAACTGATTCAGCCGACACCTCATCACTTTCTGATGTAATTTCGTCCGATTCAGAGTCATCTCCCTCGCTATCCAAGAATATTTCTTCACTTAATTCGGTTTCTTCCTCTATTTCTTTGGAGATACCTTCTTCTGACTTTTCTTCATCAGACGATGAATTTTCCGTGTCTGCTACATTCGATGCGTCCTCATCAGAAGAATTTTCACCGGACTCTGCAACAACGGCAACCTCTTCAACGCTTTCGAGAGCGCTTCCAGATTCAGGAGCTGAAACAATTACTGACTCTTCAGATTCTGAAACTACTGTTTGACCTCCGGGTATTTCCTCAACAGGTTGCTCTATCGGCATCCCTTGTGACGGGAACTGAGGACCACCAGGCATTCCCTGTGGCGGGAACTGAGGACCTCCAGGCATTCCCTGCGGCGGGAACTGAGGACCTCCAGGCATTCCCTGCGGCGGGAACTGAGGATCATAAGGCATCCCCTGTGGCGGGAACTGAGGATCGTACGGCATTCCCTGTGGCGGGAACTGAGGATCATACGGCATCCCCTGTGGCGGGAACTGAGGATCATACGGCATTCCCTGTGGCGGGAACTGAGGATCGTACGGCATCCCTTGTGGCGGCAACTGAGGATCGTAAGGCATCCCTTGTGGCGGGTACTGCTGGGCAAATGGCTGTGCGGTTTCCTGAGAATCCACGTGATCCTGCACAGGTGCCTGCGATGAATTATCCTCCGGCTGCTGGTCAGGATGTGATTCTGCCAGATCCTTTGCATGCATTATGGTCAGATTCAACAATGGTTCAGTCCATAGAGGAGCGTTCTCTCCCTCAGGAACCGGAACCTTTCTGTAAGGAATCTCAAACCAGAATGTAGATCCAAAGCCTTCTCCTTCAGAGAATACGCCAATCTTTCCACCAAGGAACTCAACAATAGCCTTACATATCGGAAGACCAAGTCCTGTACCATTTACAAAGCTATTAAGCTTGATGAAGCGTTCGAAAACTTTCTTCTGGTTTTCTTCTGAAATACCGGAACCGGTATCTACACAATAGAAATATAGGTTTTCGTCTCTAACCTCGTAGCCGAAAGAAATGCTGCCTTCCTCCGTAAACTTGCTTGCGTTTGTAAGGAAGTTGCTGACAACCTGTGAAAGGCGGTTGGGGTCGGTGTCGAGCCAGCACATCTCTGCGCCGAAATTACAAAGGAGATCAACTCCGGGCTTAACACGATTAATTACAGACTCACCGATATTGACAAGTAGAGCATTAATGTCAATGGGCCTCATATTGAATTCCATAGTTCCGGCCTCTGTCTTGGAGAGATCGAGAATATCACTGATGATCTGAAGCAACATATCATTGTTGCTTTCGATAATCTTGATAAATTTCTGTTTCTGCACCGGATCTTCAGTATCGGCAAGCATATTGGAGAAGCCGACAATAGCATTCAGAGGAGTACGAATCTCATGGCTCATGTTGGCAAGGAAAGCAGACTTCAGGCGGTCTGCCTCTTTAGCAGCCTCACGCGCTTCGATAAGACGGTGCATCTGTTCCTTACGCTCTGTGATACGCGCAAATGAACCTATGAGCACAGATGGTTTTCCATCCTCGTCATATCTCTCGACAGTCTCATTTACTTCAAGCCACTCCTCAACTTTCTTATTGCCATGGTCAATCAAGATACGGAATTCGAGCTGCAAATATTTTTTCTTTCCTTCGCGCACCTCGCTACCAATCTGCATCACTCTTTCCTTGTCTTCAGGATGAATCATTCTGAAGAACTCATCCTGCGGAATGAGGACGTTGTTTCCGTTGGAAGAAATAAGATTCTTATTGATTTTTCTCAGGGCCTCATTGTATTTAAGCTCAATCTTGCCTGAAGAAAGATCCCAATGCCAAGGCACAATCTGCGCAAGGTCAAGAGTCATTTCAAAAAGAGTGGAAGTATATTTGAGTTCCTGAGCGGAGCGGATACGCTGAGTGATATCAAAGCAGAAAATTTCAAGAGTATCCACATCAAAACCTCTATGAATATTCACTTCATAGTAGGAATCTGTCTTTTTGAAATGCTCTGTATATACCACACCTTCACTTTCATCGGTAAGTTTTTCAACCGCCTTAAGCATTTCTTCTTCATCAAAAAGAGGTTCGCACCTACATTCACCTGCGTGTCTCTCCCAAAGCTCGATGGCTTTCTGGTTACCGGGAGTAGTCTCAATCTGCTCCGGTTTGCCTTCGTCATTATATCTCACCTTACCGATGAAATAGTTGACAGGAAGATGATTGATCTTTATCTCGCGCTTCTTCATGAAAGAATCAGTTCTTCCCTTGAAGAGTAGATAATACATCACAAGCTGCACAATCGAGATAAAGATCAGAAGGGCAACTGCAAATGCAAGAGGATTCTTACTGAAAACTGAATCCGGCTTATTTATATAGGAAGTATTTGCTGGCACATCTGCTTTCTCAAGCCCGGTCTTGGCCAATTGAGGATAGTCGATGCAAGCACCTCCCTTCTCTCCTTTGTCGAGAGGAATCTGCCTCATGTCGTCGCCTTTTAGCATGCGGTCGATGACATCCTTGCTCTTTGCCATGATATCAGCACGGATAGGGAGAACACCTCCCACAACACCGGTCTTGAAATAGTTTTCCTTAACAGTGAAGACCGGTTGCGGCGACTTTGATATGAGTTCTACATCACCGGCAGAGTAAATCGGATTTCCATCTTGGTCAAATTCCTTGTGATACCAGTTTCCCATAAGGATACCGGTCTCAAGATCTCTTTTGGAAAGAAGATTCTTCAGCTTATTACCGCTACCCTCATCCTCAGCATTTATCCATTCAAAAGTGACTTTAGGGTATTTGTCATGAAGATATTTCTGAACACTGTCACGAAGCTGCAGGCTGGTTGATATGGAGTTGGATGCAAGCTTGAAATTTTTCATTTTTGGCTGCATCTTCATCATCATATCGATGGTCTGCTTATAATGGTCTTCTATTCTGACAAATGTGAAGTTATACCTGTCGCGCATATCATTGAGAGTGACTACCGGAGCGTCAGATATATCAGAGCCGGCATACTCATATTCCTGTGGAAGTACATCTAAATTTTCAGCCATGTACAGCATAGGGATGTTCTTCCACTTCTTATTGAGTTCCTCGCGGGCAGCAAAAGCCTGCCGACCCATCAGGATGACACCCGAAGGGGGATTTACACCGAACTTGTCAAGATTATTCTTGATAGCGGCATTAAAAGTGGAGTCGTCTACAATCTGCTCGGCATTGAGGTGCCTTACGTTGGTAGCTACGCCCTTTACGTTGACCAGATGGTAGACAAGGCCATTGATATACTCCTGAATCCAAGGATTACTCTCATCAAAAGAGTTAAGAATCAAGATATGGCTTTTCGAAGAGTTTATTGCTGAAGCGTTCGGGACTGCAACAGCAACACATAGAAAGGTGGCGACCGCGAAAGCCACCATTCGTCTTATCGTTCTGAATTTGCCATTAAAAGTTATCATACTTTAGTTTTAAGGTTGTTTTGTTGTCAATTTGGGGTTAAGCTGCCATAAGCAGTGTCTACATACCTTCCATACGGGCAATGTCGGAAGTCTTCTTCGGATTCCACGGGTCTTTATATGATGTGCGGAATAGAAGTTCCTCAGTGTGCCCGACAAGACGGACTATACGCATAAAATATCCCATATAGAACGTATAGAGAAATAGATATGCCACAAGATGTCGCTCTTCTCGCCATCGCTCTGTGATGCACATCATCACTGCGAAAGCACATATCGAAAACACAGACCTTAGGATAAATCCAACAATCACAATTTCGACAAGTCGGTCTGTATTCGCAAATATCAGCTGGAACATATAGAAGAGCCAGACATAATTAAACACACAGTCAAACATGATGTTGTCTAAGTTCGACACCATGTTTGAGAATGAGAAATTCCTGTTGCTCCAAAGAATATCCTTATGCTTCCTTACTCTGAACCTAATAAGGGATTTTGACCATCTTTTTCGCTGTTTAAATAGAGCTGACCATTTTTCGGGCACGTTGGTCATGCAAATGGCATCTTCAGCAAACCATACCCTGTGACCTGCCTTTCTGAACTTTTGCGTGATATCACCGTCAAGTCCGGGACCGATATCCCAGGCACCAACCTCGCGGAGCACTTCAGTGTCGAATGCACCGAAAGCACCTGAAATGATATGATAGATACCGAGTCGGCTTGTCACCAGACGTCCGATCTGAATGGAGCGGAGATACTCAAGTGCCTGCATCGATGTGCACAGAGTGCTGTCGGCATTTCTGACTTTAACGCAACCTCCCACAGCCTTTACACGGCGGTCCATATAGAATGGCAGCAATACTTTTTCTATTGCATCGCGGTCGAGGGAACTGTCGCAATCAAGGTGGACGATATACTTTCCTGTTGCATGAGACACGCCGCAGTTCGCGGCACTTGCCTTTCCACCGCGCTCCACCATTCGGAAATACTTATGAATATAACCACGCTTAAGGAGGTCGCGGCATATTTGGGGAGTGGTATCGTCACTACCGTCGTCTACAATTATAATCTCAAAATTCTGATAGGTTTGCTCGCTTAGAGAAGTCACCAGCTTATAGATCTGCTGACCCTCATTCTTACCGGGGGCAAGAATTGTTACAAGAGGCTTCTCGAGATAGAGCTCATATCGGGCTGCATCACGCTTTTTGCGCCGGCTGTTGAATGTCGCGCCATGCCAACTGCAAACAAGCATGTCAGTCAGATAGTATCTCGGGAACTCTATAAACAGCAAGAACCAAAAGGTCGCAATCATTCCCTTGCCGAAGAAATTCAGCGAGAAAACTTCCTTAATGCCGTCTATGAATTCGAATATATAATATAACATTTTTCTTTTTGGGTTGAATTATAAATTATTGGAGTTGTAATTTTTATAATATTTAAAATTTATTTAAGACAGATAATTTATAATTCATAACTTATGATTTAAGCTGCTATTGGCGGCGGTCTTCGAGGCGCTCAAGGAAAGTATCGACATCATCGCCAAGAGAATAGGTGTAGTTACCAACGAGATCGAATTGAAAGCCTTTATGCAGACGCCTGTAGTCTTCAAACTGCTCACGGAGCTCATATTCCATCTGGGTCTGTGCCGGAGCAATCTCACCGGGGCTGACTCGACGAAGGAAGTAGAAATAGTTGCCCCAGAGTGTGCTCTTATAATTAAAGAAACGGCTCATAGCCTGCACAAGCGGCGGCACAACATATAATGTTTCATAGTCGTCGGCAGTAGGGTCGAAAACGTAGAAACGGGAAACAATTATAACATCATCTGTTAGTTCTTCCTCATTGGAGAACAGCCTGATATATTCCTGGAAGTCGCGCATCGAGGAGTAACCGTAGAATCCCACTTGACTTACAGTCAGCTTATAGTCGGTAGAGGCAAAAGCCCTGATACCTTCAGGAGTAAACTCATACTCCTCGACATTGACCTCCTTAAGCTCCTCGGTAAGATGGGTTCGCTTGCACGAAGTGCAATAGACGTTCATCGAAGGATACATGAACGACGCTCCACATTCCAGGCATGAATATACCGAAGATGGCTTATCATAGTCAACGCCGATATGGCGAAGGAAGTGCTTACATTTTGGGCAACGCAGCTGGTCATCCCAATGATATGCAGACTCCGGCGACACGTTTGCACAACGGAAATGGTGGATCACGGCTTCTTCATGAAGGTTTGTGCTGTCGCACTTCGGGCAACGCTCCAAGAAGAGGAGATGGCTTCTTGAGCACGAAGGGCATACATATATCTTATGGATGAAACGAGTTCTTCGGATATATCCAAGACGTAGAAGCTGGTTGTGGAAGAAGTGGCGCTCCTGCATCTGCATATACTCCTGGTTTTCATTCCATATAGTATAGTAGTAAACTGCCATGTAACCGGAACTCAAGCCGGGTGTCGGTTCAGAAGAGAAAGTGAACTGACGTCTTGATATTGAATATCGGCAAAGACGGAAGATCTCTTCCGCATGGGTCACAACAGGATCGGTTCCGAGCAGGAAGTTGAGGGAACGCATGTTGTTGTAGATTTCTTCAATTCCCTGCGCCATACCATGATCGAGGGGATGAGTGGCGTAGCCGTCAACAATCACATCAGCTTTGCCAAGCCAACCTTTGAAACGCTCTGTAACGTAGCAAGGCTTATATCGGCACTTCTCCGACCAAAGGGGAGAAGCATATCGGATTGCAAGCATATTTCGGTCCATTATCGGCGACATGACGTTTATGAACATAGCGTCAAAGTCCTCGAACTGGAGCTCAGGAGTCAGGTCAACGTCGATAAGGTGGTGGATAACCAATATACGGCGCTTGTTATGATTTGAAACAATCGAATATCTATCGTCTTGCTTTTCGCTCATTACTTTTTATATTTAGAAGTATCAAGAATCCAGATTCCTTCATATTTAGGACTGGACTTTCTGATTTTTGCGGCATCCTTATAAGCATCCGACTGGCTGTCGGCAGAAGAATAGTAGACATACCATTTCTGACCGAACTTGACTATCTTAGCGGGGAAACCGTCTTTCTTCATCTGGGAAACGAATTCATCTCGTCTTTCTGTAGTGGAGAAGACACCGGCCACTGAAATGAATCGTTTGTATTCTTTATTCTCGGCAACTTGCGCTGCGGAGTTTGCTTCAGGCTTCTTAGTCTGTTGCTTTGTTTCAGGTTTGTTTGCCGGAGTCTTGGCTTCGGTCTTATTTACCTGTGGCTTGGCTTCAGGACTATTTGCCTTAGGCTTAGCTTCGGACTGCTTCGTCAGCTGCTTGGGCTCTGACTGCTTAGCTTTAGATTGCTTATCCTTCTCTGTAGCCTCAGATTTCTTATCAATCACTGAAGTGTCGAGCATCATGGATGTATCATATCCTACGACATCCGCTGAAGAGGAAACGCCATCTTCATCACGTAGAATAAGACCTTTACCAACCTCGTAGAGCATTGTGCGGTGCACTTCCGGTTCTTCTTCCCAAGGGAAAAGATTTCTGATCTTTACCTGCACCGGCAAACCTGCGGTAGCGCTCCAGAATGGAATAATCTGACCTTCATCAATATTCAGAATAGCAATCAGAGCCTTGTTTGCCTTGGCAAAATAACTTCTGAGGTTCTCGGGAATATCTTCCGACCTCACACCGGTCATCATGACATGGGCATCAAAACTCAATTCATCATTGACATATACCTTTGCCGGCATATTGTCTTTGATCTTGCTTGTCAGATTCACCGGCACATAAGCAACCACCATCAAGTTATTGTCTTTAAGGTCGAGGTGCTGCATATCGATAATGCTTTCCTTCTCGAAGAAAATCATTCCGGTGGGAGCCATCACGTCGGTGATAAAGCCATCCTTGTTGGAGATGTTGTATCTTATGTCGTAATCGTCGCTCTTAGAATATGGGTTCTCATAAATCTGAGTACCGCCCTTTCTCGCCCTGTTGGGTCCTCTGGGTCCGAACTCTGCATCATGCTTCAGATTGTTGACCACACCAAGTTGCGCACGAAGTGCAGCAAGTAATGCCTCAGCCTCCTTAAGTTCTCTTTGAAGATCCATCTTATGTGAGTTATCAGAAAGACCGAAAGAGATATTATGCGACTCAACCGCAATCTGTTTCTTGAGTTCGGCTATCCTCACCTCAAGCACCCTGATCTTCTGCTCAATGTCGCTAAGTTGCAGTGTAAGTGTTCGTCGGTTTTGAAGCACCGAAGGCTCATCGTTGGGATTGACCTCAAGCACGAGCCAATCGAGCACATAGTAGGAATAAAGTGTATCGCCGACATGCACCACATCACCGGGTTTCACATATACGCTGTCGAGATAAATGTCATAAGGGGCACGCAATTTGTTGATCTCAATGTGAATGTAAGCATCATACTGAGTATAGAACGACTTATCGATTGCATACATAGTTGCGATCGAACAGATAATGAAAATTATTATGCCGGCAATAATCTGTTGCCGGTTAATTTTCTTCTTGCGTTGGCGCAAGACCGCTTCTATGTTGTCTTTCTCGTCGAGCGAGCGATAAGTGAAATTTCTCATTTCAAATCAGGTGATAATTTTTCAATGGAACAGAAATCGCTTACATTCTCCCCCGCGAGAAATTTTGCAAGGGTAGCGATTTGCTGGTCACGGCTATATTGGAATTCAAGGAGACGCTCGAGACAGAGCAGGTAGGCATTATATTCCTTCATGCGGGCAAGACGGTTATATTCACCCATTCTGTTCTCATAGGCTTTTTTTCTCAAATCTATGTATCTCTTGAGCTCTAAGCTTCTCAAGTACTCGCCTTGTATGGAATTGTTAAGACGCTCCACTTCTGTTGCAACATACACCACTTCGTCTGCCACCTGACGCATACGCAGATATTGTTCTGCCCCGATTGCCTGCCCCTGAGCCCTGAAAGCATCGCTTTTCTTAGCAGCCACATTATTAAGGGGGAACTTGAAGTAAACACCAAGGTCGACATTGGAGGAATTACTGAGGAAACTGCGGGTGTAGTATGAATAACGCACAAACGGAGATATATCCACGTCGTCCCAATATTTTGAGTTTTCAGCACGTTGCTCGAAAAGTTCCATTCTTTTGCGGGCAATCTTAAAGTCAGCCTGATTTTCCTCCACATATCTGAGGAATCTGGCAGTGTCAAGCTTGACAATGAAAGCATCCGGAGAAGACAGATCGGTTGCCCAGAGATTTCTAACGGTAAGTCCGGCAAGTTTTCGTTCAGCCTCCGCTTTTTCACTAAGAACGAGCATTATGTCGTCGCTTGAGATATTCTCATAATTGAGAAGGAACATATAAGCGTCGCTGAGCATAGATAGGTTCATAACCCGATTCGATAGGATGCGGCACATTGCGGAATCCTGCATTGAGCGATAGAACTCACGCTGACGCGCATATTCCGTACCCCTGGTTTCTTTTGCATAAGCAATGCGGTCGATGTCTGCCTGAAGTTCCACTTCATGAATCTTGCCCTTTGTATTCCAGAGACCGCTATTGAAAAAATTCCAACGCACCTCAGCCTGAAATTTGGTATTATAGCGGGACACAGCCTCATCCTCTTCATTAAATCCAAGTGCATCGTCAAGTCGATAGTAGGTTTGACCGGTTACTTGCAATCCGGTAGGCGACTTGACTGCCTTTGCCTGAGCGTCAACAGAATTCTCAAGTGCAACATTGTAGAGAGAATCAGCCTTTAAAGTGTCGCCATATTTTTGTGCTGATTGAGCAAAAAGATTGGAGTCATAATTAGTGTGTTGATTGCCAGTTGAAAAAATCAGCTGATCAAGCACAACGAAGCGCTTCTCGAATTCATTGAGAATGGAGTCTGACTTAGCGAGCATATAGCTTTGGGCATTAGCTGTTGCAACGCCAAGAAAGATCGCAAATATTATGAAAAACCGCTTGGATGTCATTTTGAACCTTTCAGTTATAACCAATACACTTCTAAGAGACAAAGATAATACTTTTTGCAAGAAAATGCAAATATTTTTGGTGGGAAAATGCTAATATTTCCAAAAAATTGTGCATTTTCCAAGTATTTGGCATTATAAAGATTTGCGAAGATGTTCTCGCTCAGAGCTCACCCTAACCGATATTGACCGAAAATCCAAGGCACAAGGATGCGATTTAGCGTAGCTTAATGTATATGACGTTTTAAGATCATAATATAACACAAAAAAGCATCGGCGAAATGCCGATGCTTTTTTCATATTATATCAGTGATGGATTATTTCTTCCAAGCAAATACCTGAACGTTGCTCTTACCGTAAGCTACGTAGATGTAACCGTCAGGATTGAGGTTAACGTAGTTAGCGGAGTTACCACCGTTGTAGCGAGTACGAGCTACGAATGAGAGGTCTTCCTTGTTGAGGACTACGAGACCTGCACCACCATGTGCTACGTAAACATACTTGTTGTCAACTGCAAGACCGTTAGCGCAAGAAGCAGCTGCTTCCTTAGTAGTCATCTCCCAGCCCTTGAGTTCATCCTTAGTCATGTTCTTAAGAACAAATTCAGAAGCCTTAGAGATAGTGCTGCCAGCAAGCTTGAGGTGCTGAACGCCACCCTGACCGAGACATACCCAGATGTCGTCGCCCTGAATTGCGATTACGTCCTTACCGTCAACCGGTGAGAGAACTGCGTCTTCAACGATGTAAGAAGCAACTACATTTTCGAAAGCAACGTCAGTAGCGTTGTAAACCTTGATAGAAGCAGTTGCAGTGTTAGCTGCATTATCGCGGTTGATAAGAGTCAACATAACGACTTTCTGACCGTCAGTAGCGATGTGCTTACCAGAGATCTTGTTGCCGTCAGCAGTTGCACCTTCCGGGCTGAAGTCATAAGCAGCGAGCTGAGCGACAGCTTTTGGTTTGCCACCTTCGGTAAAGTCAGATACATTGTAAGTTTCGAAGCCCTTAACAGAAGCGATCTGATAGTAGTTACCGTTGCGGATGATACAGTTGCCGGAACCACCCTGCTCGTTGTAGAGCTGACGGATGTTGAGAGTAGCATTACCAGTTACGAACTTACCGTCGTTGCATTGGATCCAACCAACGATACCACCTTTCTTAGGATGGTCACCGGCAACGAAGATCTTACCATTGTCGAAGATAACGTGGTTGAAGTCTATAGCACCGTAAGTGTCGTTAGAAGGAGAAGTTTCAAGGAACGCGTTGAGAGTAACAGTACCGTTAGCAACTGTCAGATACTCGATACAGCCGTGGAAGTTCGGGCCCTGAGTATGCCATGAAAGGTAAGCGTCCTGACCGTTAGTGAAGATGCAAGTAGCTGAGATCGGGTGAGTGTGTTCACCTGTGGGTTCAACAGTACCAACATTTTCGAGAACCGGAGTCGGGTCGGGAGTTGGATCCGGAGTCGGGTCGGGAGTCGGATCCGGAGTTGGATCGGGAGTTGGGTCAGGTGTTGGATCCGGAGTCGGGTCAGGAGTGGGTTCACCGGGTTTAACTACCATCTTGGGAGCGCAGTCACCACCGTCAACAACAGTATAGTCTACGAAACCGTTAACCTTAGTAGTTTCATTCCATTCAAGAACAACTTCAGTTTCGTCAGCACCTTTTTCCTCAGTTCCAATCTGAGTGTTATATTTAACAGCTACATTATAGAATGTACCCTGGAGACGCTTGTTGTTTACGTCAAGAATGTCAGTTTCAACCATTGCAGCTTCACCGTCTTCAGCCATAACGAAAACATTGCCAACATCTTTGAGGCGAAGTTCGCTTGTAGCCTTGAGGTAACCACCGTCGCGGAGAAGGATGTTGAGAGGCGAGTTGCCGGCAAGTTCAATAACCGGAGCTGAAACATAACCTGCGCAAACGTTAGAGTTGTCGCCTGTGAGGTAGATATTTTCTTCAGCAGTTACAGCGCAACCTGCATAAACTTCACCACCGATAAGTTTAACGTTCTTTCCGTGGATCTTGCCATAAGTATAAACGTTACCTTCAACTGTGATATCAGTGTCACCATGAACGAGATCTTCTTCAGCAATGAGAGTACCTTTGTGGTAGATAATATTGTCAGAACTTGAAGCCTTTACAATATCACCACCTTCATATAAATAAACAGTTGTTTCGTAAGGGATATTAGTGCCAACGGAAAGTTTACCACCGCCAAGGACATTCACATCTCTCTTCGCATATTCATTACCGCCAAAGCCACCAACAGTTACATCACCATCAATATAATATTTTGGATTTGACACAGTAATTTCTTTGCTCCAACCTTGTATATACCAAGGATCATGATCAAGATTCTGACCATCAGCAGAAAAAACAACCTTAAATGAATCAGGAAGACTCTTATAAGTACCAGCCGGAGCATAAACCAAGGCACCTGTCATATCAGTGACGCCGGCATAATCAGATTCAGGGGTTCCTGCGGGCACTTTGACATAAAGGGCATATTCGTTGCCCATAAACACCTCATCCAAAGTCAAATCATAAGACTTGGGAAGAGCCGGCATTCCGGGGTGCTCAGGCACATCGAATGCTGCACGGGTAGCCTGATGGCTGTTGTAGTAGGTCTTAGCAAGAGTGGGATTTACACCAGTGGTAAGGGGCAAAGTAGAAACTTCGATAGCCGGTTCTTCTCCACCGTTGTCGGAAGTAAGGTCTGTTTCCTGACAGGCAGTCAGGTAAGACATACCAGAGGCCGCTGCAAACAGGAGAGCGGAATTGCGCGCGATGCGCAATGTTGTTTTGATGTTCCTCATAAGGTTAATTAAAATGTTATTGTTATTAAGTTAATTATCAATTATTTCTATATCGGTTTAGATTTAAGGATTTTGAAGTGATAAAAATGTCAGATCATATATGATTAAATCTTTGCGCAAAGATAATACTTTTTTTATTAATATGCAATTTTTTTGAAAAATTTTTATTATTTTTTAAGATTCGTATTTCAGCCTGAGAATTTGGGCTTTAGGTAAGAGCTTTTAGAGTTCTAAAAGACACTTATATACTTAAGAACTTTAAAGACCGTAAGTTTTTTAGGAGCTCTACCGACCTTAAGAACCTTATACATGAGACGAGGATACTTCGTAGACTTACATGCCGATTGGAGAGGATTCAGGGGAGGTAGCCGAGGATGATTCCGAAGGGGATTCCGGGGAAGCAGGGCCGGAGGTGGAGGTGGAAGGCTCGGCTGTAGGAGACGTTGTGTTGTCAGCGGGATGTTCGGGGAGCAGGTCTGTGAGATCTTTCTTTTTCTTCTCCCCAAAAGTGAAATATGCGGAGATATTGACACCGAGGGGACCTGTGCCATAGCCAGGCACGAACCAGGGGTCAGCCCCTCCTTTATTTTTCTTAACAACCCGGTAGCGGACATTCCAACCTAAGGAGAACGGACCGGCAATCTTGACTTTTAATCCGGCCACCACTTCTCCATAAACACTGAGACAACTCTTATTCAATTGGTCAGGACTGGTGATAGTGATTCCATCCTCATTAATAGACTTTATGTCGGTCTTATCCCAACGCGGATGTGCAGCACAAGCCCTCAGGCCGATATATGCCATATACGCAGGATCCGATTTGTAGAGAAAGTTATAGTTTATGCCGACTTTCGCATAGAACGAAGGATATGCCTTGATGCGATATAGGTCGTTGTTGTCATGATAGTTGCCCCATCCTATTCCGGCTTCCACAACAGGGAAAAACCAGTTGTGGAGCGACACCATAGCACTGATGTCATAACTCTGATGTTTCTGACCAATCAGCGTCATAATGGCATCGCCGAAGTTGGCTCCGATTGACACACCATTATATAAAGGATAGGGTGACGACGGACGAACGGCAGATGCCGTATCGAGTTCTGCGAGATAGAGCACGGGGGTTTCGAGTTTATCGCCATGCTTGTCATAGTAGTGGAGGATCGGCTTTGGAGGAGCGTTGTCGTCGCTCTCGACCGGCGTGATGGTTCCTTTGTTGCTTTGCGGATATGCAACGGCTGCCACCGTCATCATCAAGCCGGTGCCAACCAATTTCATTATGTCGAGAAGTTTCTTCATTTCTTGAATATCGTTAGAATAATCTCGCGCAGAGGTACAAAGGGCTCGCTGAGATTTAGGCTGTGCTATACTCGGAAGCAGAGAGCGCGGAGGCCGCTTGCTTCGCTCGCGGGGGTTCTCGCGCACTGACCTTGTACAGCTCGCTGAGTTAGCGACACGGGCATTTCTGCTATCTCAATTTGAAGGTAAAGTTCCAAAGGAGCACTTCGCATTGCTATAATGATTTATACTTGAATTAGATCCCATTGGCTATCCTTGTCACTCCATCTACCAATCTGTCTTTATTGAAATTAATCAGAAGACCCAGCCTCTTACCGGTAATTTTTAAATAAGTGAAAAGCTGTTTGAAATAAACAGGATTTTCATTTTCAGTCGCTTTCAATTCCACTATTATTGTATCCTCGACAATCACATCCGCCCTATAACCAACACCAAGTTTATCACCTTTATATATGCAAGGAATCTCAACTTCTTTAGATGCCTTAATATTTCTAAGAGCTAATTCTTTTACCAAGGCTTCTTTATAGGTATTTTCAAGAAGGCCCGGTCCAAAGTAACGATGCACTTCAATTGCAGCCCCGATTATATTTTTACTCAATCTATTAATTTCTTCTACAGTCATATATAATTAATATCAATAGATTCTGTTTCAAATATCATCTTAGTTGGAAAACTATTCCAAGAGTCGAAGAAGGCATTTCCGAATCTTACTCATTTCTGCTATGCGGAGCGAATGCGAAGCGAGCCTTTGCGAACTTTGCTTCCGAATGTTGCTGTGATTCCTTAAATAATCTTTCAAAATTGATTAGCTTTGCGAGTCCTTTTTCATCTCTGCGAGATAATAAACTCATGTGGAGGCTAATTACTTAAGCTACCATTCTTCGGCTATCAGATATTTGTTGCGTTCGGGTGAATTGCGAGTTATCAGCTCTCCAATGAATCCTGTGAGGAAAAACTGAAGACCCATCACCATAGCTGCAAGCGACAAATAAAAATAAACAGAATTTGTGACGTAGAAATGATAGTTGTCGTTGCATAGGCTCACGCATTTCAACACAAGGACCGTTATCACCGCTATGAAACCGATCAAGAACATGAGAGATCCAAGCAGACCGAATATATGCATGGGCTTGATTCCGAATTTCGACTGAAACCATAGAGTGGCAAGGT
Organism: uncultured Sangeribacter sp.; assembly: GCA_964421525.1. Taxonomy (GTDB): domain Bacteria; phylum Bacteroidota; class Bacteroidia; order Bacteroidales; family Muribaculaceae; genus Lepagella. The sequence goes on from CAYQXG010000069.1 coordinate 15,103, forward strand.
CAAGATATCCGTTTACAAAACGATCAAGGCCGAACTTGGTTGAACCATATTTACGTGCCTGATGATGCACCTCCTTCTCCCCTATCTTCTTGTAGCCGGCATTTTTAGCAAGATAAGGGATATAGCGGTGCATATCTCCATATACCTCTATATGCTTCACAACCGCTTTGCTATACGCCTTAAGGCCACAATTGAAATCGTGAAGATTCTTTATACCGCTTACTTTCCGTGCCGTAGCATTGAAGAGTTTTGTCGGTATTGTCTTGCTAAGCGGGTCATAACGTTTTTTCTTCCAACCTGAAACAAGATCATAACCATCTTCAGTGATCATGCGATAAAGTTCAGGGATTTCATCCGGACTATCCTGAAGGTCGGCATCCATGGTGATGACAACATCGCCTTGGGCACGAATGAAACCCTCATTCAACGCCGGTGACTTACCATAGTTTCGCGAGAAACTTACACAACGCACGTGATCATCATCTTGGGCAAGAGTCTTAATCACCTCAAGCGAGTTGTCGGTGGAGCCATCGTTACAGAAAATGATTTCATAGGAGAATCCATTTTCAGCCATAACGCGCGAAATCCATGCATGAAGCTCGGGGAGAGACTCGGCTTCGTTGTATAGAGGGATTACTATGGAAATGTCCGTTTTCCGTTTTCCGTTTTCCGTTTTCTGTTTTACGTTGTCTGTTATCTGTTGTCCGTTGTCCGTTATCATCGTTTGGTGGGTTGGTGTTATTTCTGCAAAATTACAAAAAATCCTGTATTTTCACAAACTAATTGAAATTTTTGAATCACCAGACGTTGGATGGCTTATCATGAAGGGATTTGCCGAGCCCTGTGGTATAATCGTCAAGTTTGTCGAGGGTTTTGTCAAGCGGCGAACGCGGGCACTGTGCCTTCCGGATGTGGTATTCGAGAAATTCCCACGAAAACACTCCTGCCCTGACAAGATCTCGGAGCTCACCCATTGTCAACCGCGCGTTCTGGTAGAAGTCAAGAGACATGCGGCATTCACGAGGATTATCTGAAGGGTTATCCGAAGGAAGATCAATTCTAAGTGTCGTATCCATTTTTCTTTCTAATTTCTTGGTTTTCGACACAAAGATACGGCATCAGACTGCCTAAATTGAACAGTGAATTTATAAAAGATGTTAATTTTTGCTCAAATGGTGACTTTCCCTGAAAATACTTGACAGATTTGAGGGCGATTAACTAAATGGGTTT
>CAYQXG010000070.1:0-16188 GCA_964421525.1 uncultured Sangeribacter sp.
GAAACAAGAAATTGACGTTTGTGGAAATCTCCGATATGTTTAACTTTTCCTCACCGGCATATTTCAGCCGCTACGTCCAGCACAATCTTGGCATGAATCCATCCGATTACCGCGAATAACCGTAAAAAATGAATTTATTACGGAAATATTGCGTGGTCTAATCATTGCCTTTAGTCGTTTTATTATCGTGAATTTAATTACATAACACGATATGAAAACAAGAACATTAGGCGTTGCATCGCCACTCACAGTGTCGACTGTCGGACTTTGTTGTATGAGTATGAGCCATGACTTTTCTCCGGGAATAGTTGACAAAAAGTTAACAGGGTCTGCTCGAAAGAGCTGACCCTGTTTCGTTGATTCTTGTGTTGTCAATGATTTCTTTCACTTGAGTATATCTCGCCAATAGCCACGGCGCACTTTATAGGAATTCTCCTTTTTCTGTTTATTGTTTCGTATGTAGATACTTGCCGGAGGCTCAGCATCCGGTAGGTATTCGGCTTCAGTACCGGTAGAGTCCGCGAAAGCATATACAGGTGATCCTGCTGAGCCTTCTGTAGTGACATTGCCAATTAGTAGTATCGACGGTATCTCCCTCACTTTCTCAGCTTTGTCAAAGCCCATCAATCGGTATGTGTCTCTTTGGGAGTCAATACGAAATATCTTGTCCCCATCAATCTCAATAAGAGTCATGACCGGAGTCCAACCCTCACGATATTGCGGGGCAAGCGACATGATTTCCTCTCGTGCAAGAATCTTCCGTAATCCTGTCTCAGCCGGAGAAGAATAATCTATCATCTGAACACCATCATCGAACCATACAGGCTTTGAGTCTCCGATGCTCCATCCCCTCCATCCATAGTTGTCCCAGTCATCAAGTTTGGAATACATCATGATGTTTCTCAATGAGTCATCGACCAACAGGGGGAAATAATCCACCATTGAGACAGAATCATCTATAGATTTAAGAGGATAGGGTCTTTCAATAGGATAAACACATATTGCGGCAAAACCGGGTGCGTCACTTTCCGAAATTGTACGCATCAGTTCCTTCAATGCAGCATCCGGCCTTTCCTGAGAACTGACAGATTGTGAAGAATCCTTCTCAGCCTTTGCATCGTGGCATGCCGTCAACGATGCGGAGGCAAGACATAAACCGGCTATTATTCCCCAATTCCAACCTAATCTATTTTTTATTAAATTATTCATCTTCCTAAAATCTTAAATTTCGGTATGTGATACGTTTTTAACGGAATCTTTCTGTTCGTTTGTATGTTTGGAATTAGAAAGATTTGTAATTTCAGTCACCTCATGTTGTTCCTCGAAAGTTTCAACAGAAGATGGCACTGTTTGAAGAAGCGTGGACGGATCTTTCACAAACAAGACTGCGAGTTCCTCCTCTCTTCGACGTTTCAACTGAGACAACTGTTTTCCTTGATAGCGGCAGTGTGCTATATATGAAGCCTCAATGTCACGGTTGCCTGCCTTAAGTTTGGAAAGCACACTTGATTTTGCCACTACACCGGGCCCGCAATTATACGCAAGGGCTGCAAGAAGTAGGCTATCGGCGCCATATTCACGGTATTTGGCACAAAGTTTGGCGTAATCCTTACGTGCCAATGCATCCGCCTCCGCCTCCGTCAAGACTTTACCCTTGGTGTATTTTTCTCCAGGCATAACTTTATGACCATATCCAATGAATGGCCAGTGGCGGGCACCGCTGAGTCCTTCATACTTCTTGATTATGGATATGGCGTCTTCGAATGTGGGTGCCTTTTGTGGCGTCTGTGTTTCAGAAACAGCAAATATCATGCCGAGTCCCACAATCAAAACGATTATTAATAATGTGAGTTTTTTCATACAATCAAATTTTTCAATATTAAAACGCTTGAAAGAGAGCAAGGTTTAGAGAACCAAATCTACAGGGTTGTTTGTTATATAATAAAAGCAGGCTGGCATCATGCAGATACCTGCTTGCAAAAAAGAAATGTGAATATAAAAAGTCAATACGATGAACAAACAAGAATTTAAGAAAACGGTGGAGGCTGTAGGTGCTTCTATCTGCAATGAGATGATGACAGTATATTACAATGTAAAGGGTGCAGATCAGGAAAAGATCTCAGTGGCGGTAGCTAAAGTTCTTGGTGCTACCGGGGCTGCCAAGAGCAATGCCAACAGATTTTTCGACCGTGGACCGAAGGGATTCGCCGACATGAAGGAATATAGCAAGGCCAAGGCTGAATTCTATAAGAAACTTTTTGCAAAAATTCGCGAGGACTTCAATGGTGAGATTTCAGCTGCCCTGAAGCTTTTCAATGAAGCAGTGCCCCAGGAGGCCAAGGAAGCAAACAAGGTCAATGCATAATTAAGAATTATTAGTTATGAATATCTGGAGACTCGCATTGAAACTGACAGGGTGGACTTTCGATATCAATGTACCCGTCTATGACAAATGCGTGATATGCGTGGCTCCTCACACGTCGAACTGGGACTTTCTTCTCGGTTTGGCTGCATATCATTCAGTGGGGAGAAAAGCCAATTTTCTGATGAAAAGCTTTTGGTTTTTCTTCCCACTCAAATATCTGATGCGTTACTTCGGCGGTATCCCGGTAGAGAGGTCAAAAAGCAAGCAATCAGGTTCACTGACAGAGAAGGTGATAAGTTTATTCAGGACAGAACCTTATGTGAATCTTGCTGTGACACCGGAGGGAACGAGAAGTGCAACCGACAAATGGAAAACCGGTTTCCTGTATATCGCGTATGGGGCCAAGGTCCCGATTCTTCTCGGTGTCATAGATTACAGCAAGAAGCACATACTCATTGACCGCACATTTGAACCTACAGGAGATGTCGATGCCGACATGAAGTCAATACGTGAGTATTATTCCCATTGGCAGAATGCTGCCCGTTACCCGGAAAAATTTATCCCTTGATGAAAGATTTGAAAGTATGCATGTATCCGCAGGAGCTGGTTTGGAATGACAAGGAGCGAAATCTCAGGAATCTTGAGGAAATGATTGAAAAGGTTTATCCTTCTACCGACCTGTTGATCCTACCGGAGACATTCTCAACCGGATGCCCTTATGGCGACAAGGAAAGTATCAGACCCGTGGCTGAACGCAACACCGGGGAGACAGTGGAACGGTTGAAGAAACTGGCTTCAAAATATAGCATAGCTATTGCAGGTAGTTATTTGGCCGACACCGGTGGTCTGCTTTCTAATCGAGCGTTCTTTATCGAGCCTTCCGGCGACGATTATTTTGCAGATAAACGTCATCTCTTTTCAATGGCAGGAGAAGACAAGATTCTATCTCCCGGCTACAAAAGACTCAAGGCAAGATTCCGTGGATGGGAGATTGCTATGGTGGTTTGCTATGACATACGGTTTCCTGTCTGGTGCCGCAATGTGAATAATGAATATGATCTGTTGATTGTTGTAGCCAACTGGCCTGTGGCTCGCGTCGATGCATGGAAAAAGCTTCTGATGGCACGTGCCATTGAAAACGAAGCCTACGTGTGCGGAGTTGATTGCAAGGGTGTGGATTCCAAGAATATTGAATATGATGGAACTTCTATGGCTATCGATTTCAAGGGAAACGACATAACGGTAGCTGACCCTGAAGGTGGAAGTCTGCTCTATGCCAATCTGTCGCTTGAGAAACTTAGAAAGTTCAGGGAGAAATTTCCTGCCTACAAGGATGCCGACTCTTTTAAAATTATCAATGATTAATGATTAATGATCAATGATCAATTATATAATGAATTATCAGGTTGTTTCATTTGTATTCTTTTGGATATCGGTTATGCATTTGAACCAAGAGTAGGAGACAGGTGTTTTAGTATAAAGCAAGATAGAAATAATATAAATCAATAAATAATCTTAAATTTAAAATTATGGAAACATTTGAAGAAATAATCCAATCGCCAACTCCTGTTCTTGTAGACTTTTTTGCAACATGGTGCGGTCCTTGCCGCATGATGCACCCTATCCTTGAAGAACTTCATGAGAAAATGGGCGACAAGGTACGAATCATAAAGATTGACATTGACAAAAATGAGGCGCTTGCTTCAAAGTATGTTGTTCAGTCTGTTCCGACTCTCATGATTTTCAAGAATAATAAGCTTGAATGGCGTGGTGCCGGAGTTCACTCGGCAGCCGATCTTCAGAGAATGCTTGAGGCATACCTCTAATCTAATGATAAATTATCAATGATAAATGATAAATTAGGGACGCGATTGGTCGCGTCCCTTTTTTGGGATATTTTCTTTTTATTTCTGCCATCAATCATTTGGCAAATTGTGACGAGATCATTTGAAGGAATCGGGAAGATCGTTTTCGTAGAGAACGGTGTCTCCCGAAGATAAGATTGTAGAAAGTAGAACCTGAGAATCAGCAAAACTGTCAACAATCTGCAGGTTTTTTTCATCAAAGCCGGTGGAAAGAATACCATCCACGAGCGCATTGCGGTTGTAAGCCCCTACTATAACTGCTATATCAACATTTTTGCCAATATGTTCGCCGAGCTCACGATTGAGGCGTTCTTGCTCGCTGCCCAGCTCAATCATGCCGGGGGTTACTATGATTCGTTTTCCACCTTTAAACTGAGCCAGGACATCGACCGCCATTCTTGATCCTGCAGGATTAGAATTGAATGCATCGTCGATAATTGTGACTCCGCCGGGTGTGCGTTTCACGTTAAGTCGATGCTCCACTTGTTCAATTGCTTCTACTCCGCGACGGATTTCATCTTCACTGAGACCCATTTGAAGTGCCACAATAACAGCAGCGACAAGATTGGAGATATTGCATTCCCCCACGAGCTTTGTTCGCAAATCAACGTGAGATCCATCCTTGCCTATAACAGTGAATGAAGTTCCTGTAGGAGAATATGTGACATTCTCCGCCCAAAAATCACAGCTATCATTAGAAGCAACTCCATATCGGGCTACTTTAACATTGTCTACCTTACGGTTGGCACACCATTCAAAATCATTATTTATGATTCCAAGACCGTCTGACGGAAGCGCATCGATCAACTCAAACTTGGTTTTCTGCACATTCTCAAGACTCTTGAACGATTCAAGATGCATAGGGCCTACAGCTGTCACGATACCCATCTGAGGATTCACCATGTCGCAGATTTCCTTGATGTCTCCAACTTGCTTTGCCCCCATCTCGCAAATGAAAACTTCATTGTAGGGCTTCATCATCTCCCTTACTGTGCGTATTACACCCATCGGGGTGTTGTAGCTGCCCGGAGTCATAAGCACATCATATTTCTCAGAGAGTATCCTTTGAAGGTAATGTTTTGTTGATGTCTTTCCATAGCTTCCGGTGATACCAATTATCTTGAGATCAGGCATCGATTTCAGAATTGCGATAGCCTCGTTGCGATACTTATTGTTGATAGCACTCTCAACCGGTTTAAGAATAAAGACACTTAATATTACAAACACCCAAGAGAAAACACATATAAACAATACGGTGCCAAGGCTTACCTGACCTCCGGAATAATATAGGAATGCGTCGCTTCCTCCACGTCCGACAGTGAGGGCTATAGCAAGGACAATTGCGATGCTGACAACGGCGCACACGCCATAGATGCGCCAGACTCTCCGCGTGAAGACAAGAGGTTTCTTGAATTTCTGACGCATCACAATCACACCTTGAACTATACAGGTGATAGCAACGATTATCGCATTGAGTGCAGGGGTGAGTAGAGTTGAGAAAAGAAGGAATAGCACTCCAACATTGACCAAACGGGTAGCCGATGAAATATCACCTGAGCGGTTGAGCCATTTCCAATAGCGGTCGATGCGATAGCTGTTTTGCTGCAGCATGTGGATGTCATGCTTGAAATTCAGAAGCATGTAGATGCCGCAAATTACGAGTATTGTTACTGAGAATGCGTTCATAGATTTTAATTTAGATTGAAGAAAGATGAGACTGTAGCTTTGAAGCCAAATGGATTGTCAAGAAACGAGTAGTGGCCACACCCGGGGAAGGAGACAAGCCCTGCATCAGGAATAAGGGATTTCATTGTCTCGGCATCTGAGAGAGGTGTGGCGGTGTCGTTTTCTCCCCAAATTAGAAGTGTCGGAGCTTTGATCGATGGCATCACGTCCTTAAGGTCTTCATTTACACACTTGCTCATTATAGCACGCATGCGAGGAGATGAATTACGATAATCGGCAGATCCTTTCTTGCCACGTAAGCGCTCCACGGCCCTTGAACCCTTTTCTTTGCCCAAAAGCAACAGAAGCAGATTCTTCATTGTCTTGAAAGAATAAACTTTCCAGTAGTATTTCAAATTTCGCTTTGGTTTGACACCGGCTGCATCAACGAGCAACAGTTTCCCGACATCATTCCTGGATGAAAGCAGAATACCGATTCTTCCACCGAAAGAGTGACCAATAAGAGAAGGATTCTTCAGGTTCAGGGCAATGATAAGTTTTTCAACGAGTGCCGTATATTCCTCGACTCCCCATACGAAAGGAGGTTCACTACTCTTTCCATGACCCGGAAGATCGATGTTGACCACCCGCATCTTTCCCTTGAAGATATTTTCAATTGAAGCCACGGTGTCGACGTTGCAACCCCAACCATGCATTATAACCACCGGGAGAAGGTTTTCTTCTCCCGAGTCGCGATAGTGCAAGGAGACTCCATCAATTTCGATAGTCTTATCCATACTCAGTTTTTCAGAAATCGTTTAGTTAAGCCACCGTATGCATCGATTCTCCGGTCGCGGAGAAAAGGCCACCACTGCCTGACATTTTCAGACCGGAGCATATCCACCTCCACTAATTCATCGGCAAACTTGTCATCCGGCGCCATAAAAAGTAATTCGCCTTGTGGACCGGCAACGAAACTCGAACCCCAGAAATCAATGCCGGAAGACACCCCGGAAAGGTCTTCTTCAAAGCCGACACGGTTAACACTTATAACGGGTATACCATTGGCAATGGCGTGGGCACGTTGCACTGTTATCCATGCTTCACGCTGACGTTCCTTCTCATCTTCCGGATCGTCAGGATTCCATCCGATGGCTGTAGGATAAATAAGCATATCAGCTCCTTCCAATGTCATAAGCCGTGCAGCCTCCGGATACCATTGGTCCCAGCAAACGAGCACTCCCAATCTTCCAACAGAGGTGTCGATTGGATGAAATCCCAGGTCGCCGGGAGTGAAATAAAATTTCTCATAGAATCCGGGATCGTCAGGGATATGCATCTTGCGGTAGCGGCCGGCTACGCTTCCGTCGGTTTCAAACACAATAGCGGTATTATGATAAAGACCCGGTGCGCGACGTTCAAAACTACTGGTCACCAGCACTACGTTGTTTTGTCGGGCTGCCTCAGAGTAAACCTCGAAGAACTCGCCCGGATGTGGCTCTGCATATTGAAAATTCTCAACATCCTCGCATTGACAGAAATAAAGCGAGTCGTGAAGCTCTGAAAGCACTATAAGAGAAGCGCCTTCTTCAGCCAAAGATCGTATCGATGCAAGATTGCGGGCTCTATTCTTGGCAACATCCTCCGTGAAAGAATGTTGAACGATACCAACTTTTAGTATATTGTCTTTTGTCATAAATAGCTAATGTAAATCAATGTATATATAAATATGAGATGTTTTGAGTCAGTGCGGGTGTGTAGTAAAGAGGCTTAATGAAATAATCAATTGAGCGACGGATTTATCTGCTCAATTAAATCAGGTAGCCTTACAGGAATTTCATGATGCCGGGTGGTACCTGCATAGTAGCGCAATGAAGCGAACCATGTTGCAGAAGCAGGGTGCGGCAGTCAATCCCAATCACCTTGTAATCCGGAAATGCAATCATGATTGAGCGCATGGCAAGTTCATCCTTATCCGGCTGAGAGTAGGTGGGCATGAAAATCTTATTATTGACAACAAGATAATTGGCATAAGTGGCCGGCAAACGGTTGCCTTCTTCATCTGTGACAGGATCGGGCAGGGGCAACTCCACAAGATTGTAAGGATTCCCTTCAGCAGTTCTGAAAAGAGTAAGCTGCGCTCTCATTGCAAGAAGAGACTCAAACATAGAATCGTCGAAATTTCGCGTGCCGGTAAATACAATTGTTTCGTTTGGCGCGAGTCTGGCAAGAGTGTCAATATGGGAATCGGTGTCATCCCCCTCAAGTGCGCCATGATCCAGCCAAAGAACATGCTCGGCGCCTAAACGCTCATTCAATTCTTTGTTGAGTTCAGATTTTGTCTTACCTCCGTTTCGGTTAGGAGACTGCAGGCATCTCGAGGTTGTCATGATCGTTCCGTTTCCATCCGATTCCACTGAGCCTCCTTCAAGTATGAAATCACGCTCGTTGCGGTAGGTGAGTGGCATCAGGTAGTTACCTTTTTCAAGGTTTAGATTGACGAGATTATCTTTGTCAGCTGCAAATTTTAGTCCCCAGGCATTAAAGCCAAAATCGAGGGCACGCAATCTTTCATTTCTGATTACCGAGATCATACCATAATCACGCGTCCATGTGTCGTTATAGTCCATTGCTATATACTTAATGAGAGCTTGATTACAATCTTTCATTATTTCGGCAGCCTCAGTCGGGTCAGGGCAAAGAAGCACCACACTCACGCCTTCATCGGTCATTGCCATAACCAGTCTTTTGTACTGATCCAATGCCTCAGGCAAAATATAATTCCAATCTGTGTTTTTGTGTGGCAAGGCGAGTAGAACGTGTTCCACCGGCTCCCATTCCGCCATAAATCTTATATCTGACATCTCATATTTAGTTTTATAATGCAAAATTAAAAAAATTCCGCGATTATATGGTCTTATATTGCTCTTTTTTTGCTAAATTTGTAAAATCAAGTTAAAAAAACATGAGGGAAAAGAAATTCTCACAATAACCCAAAAATAATAACAATAAAAAACTTAATGATTATGAGCGAAAACGCAATGATTCAAAGCAAAGCTAAGGCGTTGCTTACCGGATTAATGGTTCCTGCCATGGTCGGAACCCTTATTTATGTGCTTATTGAAGCAGCTGCCGGAGCAGCATATTTCCTAAGCCTGTTAGTTACCGGTCCTATGAGTGTTGGTTATGTATTATTCCTTATGAAGCTTATAGATCAGAAAACCACAGACTATAATGCACTGTTTGCCGGCTTCAATAACTTTGCCAATACCCTTGTTGCCGGATTGCTGATAACAATTGCTGTAGGATTGGGCACTGTCCTTCTTATTGTACCGGGTATAATACTTGCTCTCGGCTTTGGCTTGACCTACTGCATCATGGCTGAGGATTCCAAAATTAGCGGAGTAGATGCCATGCAGTTGAGCTGGAATATGATGAAAGGTCATAAATGGGAGCTTTTCTGCCTGTATCTTCGTTATATAGGTTGGTTGTTGCTTGGCGCAATTACTTTTGGTATAGTGCTAATTTATATCTATCCGCGCATTCAGGTCGCAGTCATCAATTTCTACCGCAACCTAAAATACGGTCAATATTGATTTGGAAAACAGTATGGTTCACAATAAGACAGCGGAAGAATTTGCAAGAGCAAAATCAGAATGCCGCGAATTATTTGAAAAGAAACTAATGGACTATGGCACATCGTGGCGCATCATGCGCCCGATGAGCCTTACAGACCAGATCATGATTAAAGCCATGCGCATACGCAGCATAGAAGAAAAAGGTGTAGCGTATGTAGATGAGGGAATACGTCCGGAATTCATAGGTATTGTAAACTATTGCGTGATGGCACTGATTCAACTGGAACTCGGACCGGGTGAAAATTTGGATGCGTCAACATGCATGCGTCTTTATGATGAAAAATTGAATGGAGCCACTCGTTTGATGGAGAATAAGAACCATGATTATGACGAAGCATGGCGGCACATGAGGGTGAGCAGCTTCACCGATATCATCCTTCAGAAACTGATGCGCACAAAAGAGATTGAAGGCCATGATGGCAAAACTATAGTCAGTGAAGGTATAGATGCCAATTACATGGATATGATCAACTATGCTCTTTTTGCCTTGATCAAGACAAGTGATTCGGCTACGATGGACTAAAACTAAAAAATTTTGATTATAAATTAGGAAATTATCCGGATTTGGAAACAGAAAAGGACGCGGTGGATACAAGAAAGACTCCGCTTGGCATAGAGAAGAGGTTCGACAAATTTGGTGATTGGCTTGATGATTCATGGGCCATTCGCAAGGTTGCGCCATTTTTGACCCGCTTTCCTTGGCTTCTTTTCGCCATAACATGGCTTATTAGAATCGCTGTAGGAGGGGTCTTTATTATGTCAGGTTTGGCAAAAGGTATTGATCCTTGGGGCACATACTATAAGATGGTGGAATATCTGACAGCCATGCATCTCCCTATCACTGAATGGGGCAACACTGTTCTTGTATTGGACTTTATTCTTTTCACTCTTGAATTTATAATAGGGGTTTCACTTATATTTGGATGTTTCAGGAAAGCATCTCCAATAATAGCGGCATTATTTATGTTGGTGATGCTGCCCCTCACATTTTGGATAGCCCTGTTTGATCCTGTGGCTGATTGTGGTTGCTTTGGCGATTTCTTACTGATCTCCAACTGGGCGACTTTCACGAAGAATTGCTTCATATCTGTTGGTGTGGTCTGGCTTCTTAAATTCAATATCAAGGCAAAATGCCTGATATCTCCATATATGCAATGGATTGCAGCTGTAGGAGCCGGATGCTACATGGCAGCGGTAGGGTATATAGGTTATTGGCAGCAACCGATGGTGGACTTCCGTCAATATAAAACGGGAACCTTGCTTCTGGCTGACGATGACGATGCTGAGTATTTGCCCGTATACGAGTTCGTATATGAAAAGGATGGTGAAGTCAAAAGGTATAGTGAAGATGATAAACTTCCGGATGAGACTGAGGGATGGAAATTTGTAGGGAGGGAAGAAAAAGGATTTGTTAAAAATAAAGATTCAGAGCGAAACGCTCATTTGAAAACCACTGATTTCAGGATTTGGAGCGAGAATGGGGAAGAGGACATTACAGAGTCACTTTGTGGGTTCGATAAACAATTGATTCTCTTCGTTCCGGATATTAATTCCCTCTCTATGGCTACAAGCTGGAAAATAAATAAACTTTACGATATGTCGAAGGCAAACGACACCGAGTTTTTCGCCGTCGTAGCAGGTAGTCAGCAGGCAATTGAGGAATGGAAAGACCTTTCATCTGGGCAATATCCTATCTATACTGCCGATGACACTTCGATTAAGGAACTCGTAAGAGGAAATCCTTCGCTCGTGCGGCTTGAAAACGGGGTGATAAAATGGAAATCCGCTTTGAGCGGACTTATCCTTGATGATGAGGAGGATTCTGTTGAAATCAAAACCTATCCTATTGAGATCAATAAGACGGGCAGACAAGTGATGATGGAGCTTTCACTGATATTATTATCTCTGCTCGCTGTTCTTGTGGTTGCCTCTCTGCTGCGTTATCACTACGCATCGAGGTGAGAAAATTACATACTTCACACACTCCGTCAATCACGGCGTTCCTTGCGCGATGCATCAATACGCAGCAGGATAAACAGCAATATTGTGAAACTCCAGAGTGCAGATCCACCATAACTGAAGAAGGGGAGTGGGATTCCAATCACCGGACAAAGTCCAATGACCATCCCCACGTTGATACACAGATGGAATATCAGATATGAAGCCACACAATATGCATAGACCCTTCCGAAGGGCGTGCGTTGTCTTTCGGCAATGTGAACAATCCTGAGAATTAGGGCAAGAAAAGCTAAAAGCACTGCACTACTGCCCGCAAACCCCTCTTCTTCTCCAATAGTACAGAAAATAAAGTCTGTATGTTGTTCAGGCACGTATTTCAGTTTAGTTTGAGTTCCATTAAGGAATCCTTTCCCTGTCATGCCTCCCGAACCTATGGCAATCTTCGACTGGTTAACATTATATCCGAATCCCTTGAGGTCGTCTTCAATTCCAAGTGCAACCTTAATTCTCATCTGCTGATATGGTTCAAGAACGTTTCCGAACACATAATTGACTGAGAACAGAAACATGACAGAGGCAGCTGCAAATACAAGTGTCACTACATATCGTTCAATCTTGTGCTTGTACATTGCAAGCGACACATAGATTATTGAAGCTACGATTATTCCAATAAAAAACCAAGTTCCCGGAACCTCAATACCCAAGAGCGTCAGAGCCGTGACGACTATTCCGCAGACAGTGTATCCTATAAGCACATTTCGTGCCATGATGATATCCTTACAATAGAATAGAAGCATGCAGCAGAACACTGCGATAATTATGCAGAACACCGTGAATTCACCAACCGGAATTCCGAGAAGAAGTGGCTCCACATATTTAACCGCCACCACAAAATAGGTGATAGCGCATAGCGCCGAGAAAAGCACCAGCCCGCTCATGCCTTCTCGATAGAGCACGAAGAAGAGTGATATATAGACAAGGGCGGAACCTGTTTCATGCTGCAGAAGAATAAGGATTACCGGAATGAAGATGATTATAAATGCACGAAAGTAATTGCTGAGTTTCTGGTTGAGATTAAAATTATAGGAACTGAACAGCTTTGCAAGAGCAAGCGCAGTAGCGAATTTTCCGAATTCGGCAGGCTGCAGGCTGACAGGACCAAGCACAAGCCATGACCGTGAGCCTTTAATGTCGGGCGCAACGAAAATTGTTACGACCATTACCAGCAGCACGCATATATAGACCGGATATGCATAAGTCTCATAGATTCTATAATCGAAAAGCAGAATGGCGCATCCGATGAAAATTGAAAGTCCGATCCAAAGGAACTGTTTGCCGGAGAATTCGTTGAAGTCGAACATACTTGCCCGGTCAAAATCATAACTTGCCGCATAAATACTAACTGCACCGGCAACAACCAGAACCAGGTATAATATAATGGTGATCCAGTCGAGCGACCGGAAAACCGACGTGTTGGCATCAATGTTTCTTGACTCCACTTGTGATTATTGTATTAGAGTTCAACATTCTTTCCTCAAGATACTTCCTTTCGGGAGAAATTGATCCCTTAAGGTATTTCTCTATTATAAGGCTTCCGATGGGCACACCATAAGTTGCACCGAAACCTGCATTCTCCACATAGACAGCCACTGCTATCTTGGGGTCGTTGTAAGGGGCGAATCCCATAAAGGCAGAGTGGTCCTTGCCGTGAGGGTTTTGAGCTGTTCCTGTCTTGCCGCACACTTCAAGGCCCGGAAGGTTGGCAAGTCGGCAGGTGCCTCCCGTCACAGCACCTCGCATTCCTTCTGCAATCTGTTCGTAATATTCCTTCTTGATAGATGGCTGACGTTTCTTTTGGAAAAGAGGGTCAATCACGGTATCACTGACTTCCTTGACAACATGAGGGGTAATGAACCATCCTCGGTTTGCTATAGTGGAAGCAAGGTTCGCAATCTGAAGGGGAGTGGCCAGCACTTCACCCTGACCAATGGAAACAGAGATAATGGAATTTGCACTCCAATTCTTTCCCCTGAAAGAATTGCTGTAGAATTCGGGATTAGGAATAAAGCCACGGCTTTCAGACGGAAGGTCAACTCCGAGCTTATATCCATATCCCATCTCCACCATATAGTTCTTCCACTTTTCAAACTGAGCTGTGGGAGTGGAGCCTCTCTTGTCGACAAAGTTTTTGAAGCCCCAACAGAAATATGCATTGCATGAGGTGGCGATTGCAGGCTTCAATGCTATAGGGGATCCGTGGGAGTGGCAGCCTACGCGCAGTCCGTTGACATAACCGTGATAGCATGGATACATTGTTGCCGGAGTGATCGTGCCTTCCTGAAGAAAAATCAGACCCTGAGTTGGCTTAAATGTTGATCCGGGAGGATATGCACCCTGAAGGGCACGGTCATAGAGAGGCTTGTATTTATCCGATACGAGTGACGCATAGTTCTTGCCACGGTCTGACCCTACAAGCAAAGACGGGTCGTAGGTTGGGGAAGACACCATGCATAAGATTTCACCGGTCTTGGGTTCGATTGCCACAATGGCACCGATCTTTCCTCTCATCAATTGCTCTCCATATTCCTGAAGATCCATGTCGATACTGAGAGTCAGATCCCGGCCGGCAACAGGTATCACATCGTGAATACCATCCTCGTATTTCCCTTTTATTCTTCCGAGGGCATCTTTCATGAGAATCTCAACACCCTTGACACCACGAAGATACTTCTCATAGCTTTTTTCAACACCAAGGTCGCCAGTGTAGTCGCCGCTTCTATAATATCGGTCGTTTTCCACATCTTTAGCATTCACTTCCCGAATGTTGCCCAGAATGTTGGCGGCTGCATGAGTTGCGTATTCCCTGACGTTACGTTTCTGCACATAGAAACCCGGGAAAAGGTAGAGCTTTTCCTGTAGTCTTCCGTAATCTTCCTGAGATAGGTGCGACATCAATTTCTGAGGAGTATATGCTGAATACCCGGGATTCTTACGGGGATTCTTCATATCAGCCCATTTGCTCATCAGTTCCTCCTTTGTAATGTTAAGCACCTCGCAAAGACCGAGGGTGTCAAAATGATTACCAAGGTCCTTGGGAATAAGCATCACATCGTATTCCGGCTGATTCAGGACTACGAGACGTCCATTTCGGTCATATATCAGGCCACGCGAAGGATACAGCACCTTTCGGAAGAATGCATTGGACTCGGCATTCTCTTTGTATGTTCCATCGCTGACCTGGAGATTGAATAGTCTGATCAGGAATATTATGACTATTATGGTGATAAAACCACCAATAACGTATTTTCTTTTTTCTAAAGTATAATCTTTTGCCACGGGAAATGACTCCTTAATTTTTATAAACCAGAGAATCTATGGCCAAAATCACGAAGAATGTAAATAATGTGCTTCCTCCGGCCTTTATTAGAATTTGGACAATGTCGGTAAAGTTGACAAATTCAACAAAGAAAGCAATCAGGCAGTAAATAGCTGATAAGGTAAACAGATATTTGCTATAATTGAAGAAGCCCATTGATCCGAGTGAAGGTGACACATTTCTTTTCTGGTCGTCGTGCTGCTCGTAAGCGAAAAAGACAGGTCGTTTAAGTACTCCCAGAATCGTGCATGTGAGGGCATTGAGTCCGGGCGTGTCAGACAACATGTCGACAGTAAGGCCGAGACAGAAGCTCAACGTCAGCAACATATTGGTAGAAAGATTGATCGGAAGTTTTATGATAAAATAGATGAATATGAAGCAGACCGCACTGTTGAAGAGCACGATATGATTCATCAGTAGTGCCTGGACAAGCACCAATATGACAAACAGGAGTATATATGAAAAGGTGTCTTTAGTCATTTATCCGTTATTTGTCAGTTTATTCATTCATAGCTTCCAATATTGTTGAGTGAATCAAGTTCCTGTTTCATTGCATCCTTGATAACTCTCACAGTTCCGAGTGTCTTGAAATTCGATGCAAGGTGAATCTTCAGCACGAGGAAAGTGTCGTCGTGAGTCTTGACCTTGCCCATAATTGTTCCAATATCGATACCTTCAGGAAACGTGGTTGAAAAACCACTTGTCACTATTGTGTCGCCGATATGGAACTTGGCATGCCGCGGCACTTCTTCCAGATATGCTACAGTCGGATCATCTCCTTTCCATGTAAGACTCCCAACATATTGGGAATTTTTGATCTTTGCGCTGAAATGTTGATTCTGGTTAAGCAAGGATATGACCCTTGCGGTGTGATTGCCTGTCACGTCGACAATGCCAACAACTCCACTTTGGTCAACTACTCCCATTCCCGGAACCACGCCATCCATTTTGCCTCGGTCAATGGTGAAATGGTTGCGAGGATGCCTTGTGGAATTATTAATGACTGAAGCACCGACATATCCGAACCGTGTGCTTTCTACGACAGAATCAGCCGAATTCTGAGCCATAATCTTGTATTGGCTCAATTGCTGACGAAGGTTCAATACCTCATTTTCCAGTTTGGCATTACTCTCCTGCAATCTTTGGTTGACAGCAAGCAGCCCAAAATATTCTGTAACTTCAGATGAAGTGCGGTAGATTGCACCTCCTATTGCATTTGCCGACGACATATATAGAGAGAAATGATTGTCGCTCGACTTTACCAAAAGGATGCATGAAATCAGCACATAGAACGTGAATACGAACCATGTGCTGTATTTT
>CAYQXG010000071.1:0-16048 GCA_964421525.1 uncultured Sangeribacter sp.
TAAATTGAACTCAAATATTAATTTAAAATAAAGATTCCTAACTGATAAGAGAAAGGGATTCTCTGGAGGGAATTACCCAAAGCCTCGCTGGCTTGGGCGCTTTTCGACCTTTGGCTCAGTCACATAGCCCGCTATGCTCCCGAGCCTGCATGCCGAAAATCATCCCAACCCAGCTTCCCCGGGGCCTCTAAAATCTTATGAAACGGGGTCTAAGACGCAAAGGAGCAATCATTGTAATTAACTTGTAATTAAAGATAAAATTATGAAGAAGATAATACCATTGGAAACTTTCCATAGGAAGGAGAGCGTAAGTTTTTTTAAGGATTTTGTAAATTCTAATATTAGCGTGACTTGTATGGTTGACGCTTCTGAGTGTTTCCGGCGTGCAAAAGCACTTGGCGATAAGTTCTTTCATCATTACCTATATGCTATTCTAAAAGCGTCAAACGAAATCCGAGAATTGCATTATCGTTATACCCCGACAGGCGATATTGCATATTATGATAGGATTGATGTTTTGTCGCCAATCAGATTGCCGGGAAATGATTCTTTCACCACTCTACGGTTTCCTTATATTGAGAACATAGCCGATTTTATATCTTCTATTAAAGAGATAATTGAGAATACAGAGGTTCGATCAAGTTTTGGAGAAGAAGAGAGTCTTGAAGAATATGATGTAGTATTAGTCAGCGCAATTCCGGATTTAGCATTTACTTCTATTTCATACACGCAAAAAAACAGGTATGGCAATGATTATCCACTGATCAACGTAGGCAAGATGGAAGCAGATGGCAAAATGCCTATTGCAATTTGCGTCAACCACGCCTTCGTAGATGGCGAGCACTTAGCACAATTCTACAAGCTCGTCCAGGAATACCTCGATTCTTTATAATAGGATATATTGACATTAAGACCCCGTCTCATAAGATTTGAGAGGCGGGGTCTTAACTTATTAATATTTCCAACGAATGGTTAGTCTTATTCTTCAACAAGAACTATGACCTGACTCCCCCAATATAATTGAAGATACTGCTCCTTACATAGCAGAGATTTTATATTATTTGCGAATTTTGTATAATACATAAAACAAAATGTAAAGTTTACTTGTCTAATTGAAAAATATTATTTACCTTTGCATTCGAAAATATTTATGATTCAACTTTCAAAAGATGAGTTAAAAAAAATTTGATTTAAATATAATTCTCAAATAAATATTCTGCTTATGAAAAATCTTCTTTTTCCCAACAAATGCCAACCTGTAGGCTGGATTCTCTTTATACCATCCCTCATTCTGGGAATTATGAGACTTTTAGGATTTATGGATGTCAATGGAGTGAGAGAAATCATCATTAACGACATTGCTATTATCGGAATCGTGTTAGGTGCTCTTTTCATTGTTTGTTCTCGCGAAAAGATAGAAGACGAACTGACAAGATCAATACGACTGTCGTCGCTGTTGAATTCAATTTATTTCTATGCCATACTTCTTATAATATGCACATTGGCCATAAATGGCTTAGATTTCATATATTTCACCATTGCCAATCTTGCACTTCTTCCTATAATATTCGTATGCATCTTCCGACTTGAGATGCATCGATACAGCAAAATGAGTAACGATGAAGAATAGAATAAAGGTTGAACGTGCCGAGATTGACATAACCCAGCAACAACTCGCTGAGGCTGTAGGGGTCAGCAGGCAGACAATTGTAGCCATAGAAAAAAACCGCTTTCTCCCTTCAACACCTCTGGCACTCAAAATAAGCAGGTTTTTCGGCAAGCCGGTTGAGAGTATATTTATTCTTGAAGACACCGATTAAATTAAAAATTCTTAAATAAAGAATCAATGAAAAATAGAGTAAAATTCAGCAATCTTTCAAAATTCCTTACAGTAGCTGTCGTTGTAATCTTCATTATCGGATTCTTTGCAGGGCTGCCGGATGATGGTTTAATCTTCTATTGTATAGTAGTGGCAGGTACACTCCTTTCAGGGCTCTATTATTGCCCGGTTTCAGTTGAGGCAGATAAAACAGGAATTACGCTTCATCGCCTTATGTCTAAGCCAAAGAGATTCCCTTATAAAGATATAAAG
The DNA here is from genome assembly GCA_964421525.1 of uncultured Sangeribacter sp. Taxonomy (GTDB): domain Bacteria; phylum Bacteroidota; class Bacteroidia; order Bacteroidales; family Muribaculaceae; genus Lepagella. The sequence continues at coordinate 2,093 of CAYQXG010000071.1, forward strand.
TTGGTTGAAACCTGTTATCCATCCGCCGGAGGAATAAGACTTTGCGGAAGTGGCGGTTTTTTCGGATACTGGGGTTATTTCAATGATATCATGTATGGCAACTATTTTGGATATTATGGTAGCCATAATCACTGTTTTGTTGTGGAACTGAAAAACGGGAAAAGATATATACTCGGTTGCGACAATCAGGTTGAGTTCGTTAAATACATCAACTCGCAATTAGATCAGAAGCATTGAGGAAACCATTTCTCCTGAGTATTGTAAACTCACTCTTAAAAAACAACTGCTTCCTATTAAAAAGGAGGCAGTTGCTTTATGTGTTTACAGATTGTCTCTGGTGAGCCGGAATGATGTGAGACTACAGTTATTCCAATAATACTTGAACCTTACGTTTCAATTGAAGAAGTTTCTCATCAGATATAAATGCTCCGCAATCATTCATTCTGATTATTCCATTTCTGTCTATCAGTATTGTCACAGGTATACCACCTGAATTGAGACGACCCAGTGATTTTCCGCTGTCATCAAATAGCGTTGAGTTTTTCAGCCACTCAAAGCTTGCACCTGATTTTTTAGAGAAAAAATCATCCATTTCTTCTCTGTTGTGATTAACACTTATAGGCAAGAATACAAAATCATCATTATCTGAAAAATCGGATATTACAGCCGGCATATTTTCCGGTTCAAGTTCTTTTAAACATGGTCCACACCAAGTGGCCCAAAAGTTGATGAGAACCACCTTGCCCCTATAATCATCAATATTGAAGTTTTTGGAGTCATCTACATATTGTTTGAATGTAAGCGAAGGAATCTTGTCACCGATTTTATAAATTGAAGACGTGACTCTTCGTAGATCTAACAAGGAATCAATAGCCTTTATCTCCCTCTCGGTTTTTTTTACCACTATCTTGGAACCTGGATGGCTTATAGTGTCTAATCGCGCATAAACACTCAAATCTACAATTACCGTGATTGTATCATCACTTGTCAAAACCTGCTTACTCCTGATCAAGGTTGTATCTATCATGAGATATTCCTGTTCCGATATCTCCGTATTACCAACATAGAATTTTTCCATCTTGGCATATCCGGCAACAGAAACAATCATCATCAGCAACATAGTAACCTTTTTGCTAAATCGAAATCCTATTCCTTTCATATTCAAATCCATATAAATCAATAACATGCTGGTTAAGATTGGATATGTTGAAACAATCTTAAATCTATTAAACAAGATTCATAGGTCTGATATCCAATTTATAAAGAATTGAATCCCTATCGGGATAGATATAGGTTATCGGCAAATCAGACTTTTGAATTTTCTTGAATCCGGCTCGTTCATAAAAGGAATGGGATTTGACAGCCACTGACGGAGTGTCAAGAATGACATGACGATATCCTTTTGATCGTGCAAAATCAAGTAACCTCTCGTATAGTGCCAAACCAACTTTCTTAGATCTATAGTCCTGTCTTACAAAAAATTTCTTAAGGACACTCCAATCCTTATCAACCTTCATCAGACCGATGCTTCCTATAACCTGCTCGTTTTCCAACGCCAACCAAAAGTTGCCATCCTTGTTGATGTAGGCTTTGGTTATGCAGTTTAAGTCCGGCTGTTCTTCTATTGGAAGATTAATATTAGCCTCCCCATTTTGGATACTGAGGATAAGGTCTATAACTTCAGATTTATATTTCTCTTCAAACGGGAATATTTCCATATCAATTGTCTTTATTATTCCTGCATTGTGCTAATCAACACAAAATTAGCATTTTTTCTCTTAAACAAATTCGTGAGCGGCAAATTTAATAAAAATTCCTTATTCTACATCGAATTCCAATCAAAATATTGCACTTCGATTTGGAATCTACAAGCTAATAAAATTTAATGCACACATAAATCCGAGATATTTTCGAGGCAGTCTGGCTGAGAAATGAAGGAGCTTAGCGAGCTAAGCGACTCAACGACAATGCCGGGATGACCGAAAATAGCCGGATTTATTTGTACAAGATTAAGTCTGTTGAATGTGTTCATTTATAGTTAATTTTTAATCAGCTGCTTATTAGCTACTTATTTATTATCATTTGCCGGAAAGATTAAAAAATAGATTTTTTAGTCAAAATTATTTTGATTGTAAGGAAACTTGTTGTAATTTTGTAATTGACTTGAGACAGATGTCTGAAGTAGTCACATAATATAATAACAGGGGTGTCTATCATCAATACATGAGAGGCTGAGATCAAACCCTATGAACTTGATTCGGATAATACCGACGAAAGGAGTGATTTATGAGAATAATTTTTAATAAAAAAGAATATTCAACAGATTCTGACCATATTACGGTTAAAGAACTGTTGAACCTTAATCAGCTGCCAACAATCGGCTTGGCTGTAGCGGTCAACAATAAAGTGATTAGGAAAAACTTCTGGGATTCAACCAATCTTTCAGAAGGTGATCAAGTGACCGTCATCACCGCAGTCTGCGGAGGCTGATGAAATTCATAGCCATTACAACGCCTTATTTTTGGCATGGGGAAGACCTTGCCATCCGTCGTCTCATCGATAACGGTTGGACACGTGTACATATACGCAAACCTTTTTCTGATATAAATAAGTTATCAGAGCTAATCAAAACGATTCCCGAGCAATACCTTCCGTCTCTATCCCTACACGATCATTTTGACATTGCAAAAAAATTTAAAATCGGCGGCTTGCATCTTAACACCAGGAATCCGGCTCCACCTCCCGGTTGGAATGGACTCATAAGCAGAAGCTGCCATGCAATAGAGGAAACTTTAAGGTATTCAAATCTTGACTATACTACCCTAAGTCCAATATACGACAGCATATCAAAACCCGGATACCTGAGTAAATTCACAAATCAGATGTTAAGGGATGCTGATCTTACGAATGTCTACGCTTTAGGGGGCGTGACTTTTAACAGAATAAATGAATTAAAAGATATAGGATTCTCCGGAGCAGCAATGCTCTCGGAGGCATGGAAAACAAGAATGGAAACATTGCAATTTATCACCCACACATTTGCAGGACTTGAAGAAACGCTAACCGGAGGGTGCCGATGGGTGCAACTTAGAATGAAGGATGCATCAGATTCAGAGTTTGCCGAAATGGCTAAGAGAATGCTTCTGTTGTGCCGAAAATATAGCGCCACCTTCATAATTGACGATAGAGTTCATCTCTTGAATGAAACCGGAGCAGACGGAGTGCATCTCGGGAAAAAGGATATGCCGGTATCCCAAGCAAGAAAAATACTTGGACCATCTAAGATTATCGGAGCCACTACCAACACCGAAGAAGATGTTCTGTCTGCATTCAAATCAGGAGCTGACTATATTGGATTGGGACCGTTCCGCTTCACTACAACGAAGAAAGGGCTCTCCCCTATTCTTGGGATTGATGGATATAAAAAAATAATGTCATTTTGCAAGAGTCATGGAATCACAATTCCAATCGCTGCCATAGGGGGCATAGAACTTGACGACCTCGAATCTCTACACAACACCGGGGTTGATGGTGTGGCAGTATCAGGACTAATACTTAATGCAAAAGACAAAGAGCATATAACAAAAAAAATAATAGAAACATGGAAAAACTGAAAATAGGAGGGCGCGAGTTTTCAAGCCGTCTTTTTGTTGGAACTGGAAAATTCAGTTCAAACCGTCTTATGAGAGAAGCAATCGAGGCTTCCGGATCGGAGATGGTGACAGTTGCGCTGAAAAGAATTGATACAGAAAACCGTGAGGATGATCTCCTGACTCATATCATAAACCCCAAAATCCAGCTTCTGCCAAACACTTCCGGTGTGCGGGATGCAAAGGAGGCTGTCCTTGCTGCTCAGCTCGCAAGGGAGGCTTTTGAAACCGACTTTATCAAACTCGAGATTCATCCTGATCCGAGATACCTTCTTCCTGACCCAATCGAGACACTTAAAGCTACGGAAGAATTAGCAAAAGACGGTTTTATCGTACTACCCTACATACAGGCAGACCCCGTGCTTTGCAAACTACTCGAGGATGCCGGCACGTCAGCCGTCATGCCTTTAGCAGCTCCAATAGGAACCAACAAAGGAATAGTGGTGAAAGATATGCTTGAGATTATTATTGAACAGAGCTGTGTTCCGGTCGTAATAGATGCAGGTCTGGGGGCTCCTTCACATGCAGCTCAAGCCATGGAGATGGGAGCAGATGCAGTATTAGTGAATACTGCAATAGCCATAGCAAATGACCCGGTGGCGATGGCAAGTGCGTTCGCAAAAGCTGTAGAGGCCGGGCGCCAGGCATATTGCGCAGGTCTCGGAATCGTTTCCAACGTGGCTGCAGCAAGCAGCCCTCTAACCTCATTCTTATCGTGATGTTTTCAGAAGAATTAGAAAAATATGATTGGGAAGAAACCACCGACAGAATATTGTCGATGACTTCTGCCGACGTGGAAAAAGCCCTGACTAAAAGGAAACCTGATATCACCGACTTTATGGCTCTTGTTTCCCCTGCAGCTGCTCCTTATATTGAAAATATGGCGGCACTCAGCAGGCACTATACGCAGGAAAGATTCGGGAAGACTATTTCCATGTACATTCCGATGTATATCACAAATTCCTGCACTAACTCATGTGTCTACTGTGGTTTCAACCGGCACAACAAATTCGACCGTGTAGTTCTCAGCACGCAGCAGATTGAAGATGAATGTAAGGCAATCAGAGAATTAGGGCCATTTGAAAACATATTGCTGGTGACCGGGGAGAACCCTAAGATAGCCGGTCCTGATTATCTTGAGAAAGCTATTCGCACCTGCCGTCCTTACTTCAATAATATTAGCATGGAGGTGATGCCGTTGAAAACCGAAGACTACGAGAGACTGACTCATTCAGGCCTTAACGGGGTGGTGTGCTTTCAGGAAACCTACAACCGAAAGAACTACAAAACCTATCATCCTGCCGGCATGAAATCTAATTTTGAATGGAGAGTCAACGGCTTCGACCGCATGGGTATGGCGGGACTTCATAAGATCGGGATGGGTGTGCTGATAGGTCTTGAAGACTGGCGTACAGACGTCACCATGATGGCCCGGCATCTTCGTTATCTACAGAAACACTACTGGCGTTCCCGTTTCAGCGTGAATTTCCCCCGAATGCGTCCTGCTGCCGGTGGTTTTCAGCCTAACGTTGTGATGAATGACCGGGAACTATGCCAGCTCACTTTTGCATTCCGTATTTTCGACCATGATGTAGACATATCATACTCAACGAGAGAGAATCCTATATTACGCGACAACATGATGAGCCTTGGAGTGACATCGATGAGCGCCGGATCAAAGACAGATCCGGGGGGCTACCGCACATATCCCCAATCGCTTGAGCAGTTTGCCGTGAGCGACGAGCGAACTCCGGCTGAAGTTGCGGAAGCAATACGGAAAGGTGGCTATGAAGTTGTCTGGAAAGACTGGGATAAGATTTTAGACTGATATGGATAGATTTTCCCGACAGACAATGCTTCCTGAAATCGGAGAGGAAGGACAGCGAGAATTATATGAATCGTCGGTCTTGGTTGTAGGACTCGGTGGATTAGGCTCTCCTGTATGCCAATACCTTACCTGTGCCGGAATCGGACGGTTAGGATTGTGTGATAGCGATACGGTGTCGGCAAGCAACCTAAACCGACAGACCCTATATGGAGAAAACGTATTGGGTCAACGAAAAACCGATGCCACATTCAAGCGATTGTCTGAAATGTCATCACAGACCATCTATGACCTATTGCCAGAAGGACTTAATGCAAATAATGCACGTGAAATTATATCGGAATATGATATTGTGGTAGACTGCTGCGACAATCATGCAACCCGATACCTCATTGATGATATATGCAACGAACTTGGCAAACCGTGGATATATGGATCAATTGGTGAATTTGAAGGAAGGATAAGCACTTTCCTTCCCGGTGGAATCAGATACTCCGATCTGTTTCCGGATAGTGCAGCTCTTTCAGCCACTCCCCCATCATCCGGAGGCGTCATCGGGATGCTGCCCGGCATAGTCGGATCAATCGAAGCTTCAGAAGTGTTGAAGGAGATCTGCGGATTCGGTGATAATCTTGCAGGAAAGATAATGACAATAGATCTTAAAAATCTAAATTTTAATGTTTTTGAATTATGAAAAATAGTTTTGACGAACATGCTTCACAATATGATGCCTGGTTTATAGATAATTCCAACGTCCTTATTTCTGAAGTTCGGCTTGTAGCGGCAACACTGAAAGACAGCAAGAACGTTCTGTCAGTAGGCTGCGGCAGTGGCCTATTTGAAAAAATACTGAAAGATGATTTCGGAATCACGGTCAATGACGGTATTGAGCCGGCTGAAGGAATGGCTGACATTGCGCGCAAAAGAGGGATGAATGTAGTGGTAACCACGGCTGAGGAAGGAGACTTCGGCAATGGAAAATATGACACTATCCTTTTCAACGGCAGTCCAAGCTATATCAAGGATCTGGCGGTTGTAGTAAAAAAGGCTTACGACAATCTCCCCGCCGGAGGCAGGTTGATTCTCATTGATGTACCCAAGGAAAGCGGCTACGGCACCATGTATAACCTCGCAAAGGCATTAGGCTGTTGGGATCATGCTCTATTAAAAGGAGTTTTCCCTGCAAATCCTTATCCTATTGAGCTTGTGAACGCAGCTAACTGGCGCACTACGGCCGAGAAGATAGAGGTAATGAAAAATGCCGGTTTCAAAGACTTGGAATTCAAGCAGACCCTTACCTCCCACCCATTATACTCCGACAACGTTTCGGAACAACCGTCGGAGGGATATGACAGGGGTGATTACGTTGCTGTAACAGGTTATAAGCTATGAAATGGAGTGAAGAAGTCTGGGAAAAGGCTGAACCTATATATGAGGATATACTGAAACTTCCATTCGTGAATGAACTGAGCACCGGCAGCCTGAGCATGGAGAGATTTCTCTTCTACATCTGTCAGGATTCGATATATATTGAAAACTACAGCAGGGTGCTTGCTCATATAGCCTCACGGCTTCCAAGAAAAGACTGGATGGAAGATTTTCTGAAATTTGCTTCTGATGGGATTCTTGTTGAGAAAGAAATGCATGCTTCCTTCACAGCTCTATCCACATCCAATACTGTGGCAACTCCAACATGCCTTCTATATTGCTCCTATGAGTCAGCAAAAGCGCTTGAGCCCGTAGAAGTGGAGGCGGCAGCCATTTTGCCATGCTTCTGGATATATATGCTTGTCGGTATGGAAATTCATAAAAATAGTTCCCCAAATAATCCGTTCGCCAAGTGGATAGATACGTATGCCGACGAATATTTCGCAAATGCCACGGCAAGGGCTATAAATATCTGCGATGAACTTGCAGACAATACATCTATTGAGATAAGAAATAAAATGACGGATGCTTTCTTAATTGCCACAAAAATGGAGTGGATGTTCTGGGATAGCGCCTATAAACTGGAAAAATGGAAAATATGAAAGATAAAACCTATAGCAGGGTGATGACAATCGCAGGAAGTGACCCCAGCGGTGGTGCCGGAGTTCAGGCAGACATAAAGACAATTTCGGCTTGCGGTTGCTTTGCGACTTCCGCCATAGTGGCATTGGTGGATGAAAATACAATGGGTGTCTACGATGTGTTGCCGGTGCCGGTTGAATTCGTTGCAGGTCAGATTCATTCCATCCTTGACGATATTGGGACAGATGCAGTAAAAATCGGCATGCTTCATTCTGCCGAACTTATCACAACTGTCAGGACTACTCTTGATGAATATCCTGATATACGGAATATTGTTCTTGATCCGGTAATGGTCGCCACATCAGGAGATCCATTGCTTGAAGCTGATGCTGTTGCCACATTACGCGATGTCCTTATTCCCAGAAGCACGATCATCACGCCAAATATTCCTGAAGCGGAAGTTCTTTTAAATCGAAAGATTCGAAGTCAAGACGAACTTGCAGATGCTGCCGTGGAGCTTGCTAAGTTTGGAGCATCTGTGATGCTGAAAGCCGGACATCTTTCAGATGAGAAACTAACAGATGTTTTCTACAATGCAGAAACACATGACACTATCTATCTTGAATCTAAAAGAATAGATACCTCCAACACTCATGGCACAGGATGCACGCTCTCGTCGGCTATAGCTTCATTTCTTGCAAAAGGAAACTCACTAAACGATTCTGTGCGATTAGCTAAAGATTACATATCTTCTGCCATAGAATCCGGGGCACAATATAAGATTGGCAAAGGTCATGGTCCTGTGAATCATTTTTTCTGCTTTGGATGTTAATGCTTCTATAGCCTTGAACCTTATCATGAGGATAGACGTTTGAAAGGTATGGCTACAGTTAATTTTTTTGGAGCTCCCGTCAAGACAGTCGGAGAACTCCCACAGGCTGGCAACATTGCCCCTGATTTTAGTTTGGCAGCGCAGGATCTTTCCGATTTCAATCTGGAATCCCTTAGAGGCAAGCGCGTAGTGGTCAATATATTCCCAAGTTTAGACACAGACGTTTGCGCTGCGTCAGTACGTAAATTTAATGTTGTAGTGTCCGGTTTGAAAGACACTGTCGTTGTTTGCGTATCGGCAGATCTTCCCTTTGCAGCAAAGCGTTTCTGCGTTGCTAATGGAATAGAGAATGTTATGACCGGAAGCACTTTCCGTTCTGATTTTGGCAAGGCTTACGGAGTTGAGTTCTCCGAAGGCATGTTCCGCGGGCTTATGGCACGTTCGGTAGTTGTCATAGACAGAGATGGAAAAGTATTAGGTTCGAAGATGGTTGAAGAACAGACCAACGAACCGGACTATGCTTTCGTAGAGTCTCTTCTCGCATGAGAAGTTTATTAAAAAGCGAAAATTCCCGGCTTCACAGCCGGGGATTTTCTTTCCTGCATGATAATATATGTATTTATTTCAAGATTGCTGAGCCAATACCACCTCCTCCTTGCTGTTCATTACTATTTGAGACTTTCTTTCCATAATTGAATGTATATGTTAGTGAAAGCGACAGGCTACGTGATAAATATCCATTCCACCATCGGTTGCACTCTGTGAATCTTTCGGAATTAAAAGAGGAATCCACATATCCATCTCGAGAGAACCAATTTCTGAATTCAAGAACGGCCTTGAATTGCCCATAAGCTAAGTTAAACCTCATTCCGTAAGAACTTTTCTGAGTAGATAGGTATCCGTTGCTCCAGGCGCTTAAGTTTTTCTGGGGAGATTGATAAAACAACATCGCCGACCAATTATTTCTGGAATAATAGGCATTTACACTTGCAGACAGCATATTGACTGATTGGGCATCACATCCGGTCATAACCACTCTCTGAGCCTGCCCGTTCACTTTTATGCTAAGTGAATTATTGAATAGTTTAACGTTTGCCGACAACCACGCTGAGTATCTGTTTCCTGAACCACTGTTTATTGATTGCCTTATAAGTCCGTTGTAGCCTTCCATTGAGAAATACCGATATGCCTGCTTATTTGGATTTCCTTCATATTCAATTGCTGCTGATAACGACAATTTGTTGGTAGGAATATAGTTGTATGACGCTGAGCTTAAGCATAACAAAGTATTCCTTAAATCCGGATTACCCTGAAGCCAAAGCAGCTCGTTGTCTTGAACAAGAGCATCATTGGCAGTGGATGCCTGCGGATGTGAATTTGCCCACCAACCTTCTACACTTAACGAATGCTTGTCGTTAGCTCTGTATTCCAAATGCAATCCAAGACGCGGGTTCCATTCATTGAGTGTGGTCTTGCCATTGACCTTACCTATCACACATGAAGCTCCTGCACGGGAATATAGACTTAGTTTATCCCAATTTTGGGTATAGATCAAGAAAAACATAGACTCGGAAGAAAGCAACTGCTGACGGCTGTTATCAGAACCGGAGTAATGGGTATCATAAAATGTATTGTAGGTGTTTAGGTCAACCTGTAATGAATTTTTATGAGGGAGACTTTTTTTATATTGGAACGAAAGTGTAGGAGTATATATTCTTTCCTTATTGTCATTAATAATTGGAATTAGTTCATCGGTCTGATAGAATGAACTGCGTTTTGTGAAGCCGTAGGTATAATGCCAGGAAGCGACTATTGTATTGCCCTTTGGCAGTAAAAATTGGTAATATCCTCCTACCGAAGGGTAGATTGATTGCTGATTTTCATTTTTTAAGGTTCTCTGTGTTCCTAAATCCGTATTTAACAAATTTACTGTTGATCCATATCTTGTCAATGGTGTAGCGGAGCGACCGAAAGTCACATCATGCTCTATGTAGTAATTGTCATTTCTGAATTTGGCGGATAGGGATGCATTTTGTGAATTGGAGCGGCTGGTATAATCGTCACCAATATGCATGTCGCGTGTAATTTCATCATAGTGTTTTCCTTCAAATTCCACGTCGCGGAAAGTTGCCTCTTGACTTGATTTGTCTCTTCCCGCATGAGACCAATCAGACCCGACATATCCATCGAAAGTCCATTTTTTATTTACGAATCGAGAGAAGACACGACCCTTAACCCTATCAGAAGCAAGAGTCTCACCATCTGTATAAATTTTCGTGTAGCCACCCCATTCGTAATGTTCCATGATAAAGTTAACTACATGATTTGCCGCATTGAAACGAGGGTCGTCAGGATAATCAAGCACCTCGACGCGAACTACGTCTTCCGGACGTAATCCATCAATTTCTTGTTTGCTGGCGGGAACATAATCAATAAAGATCGATACGTCCTTGCCGGAAGCAGTGGTCACAGTATTCGTAAACGGATCTACGTTAAGTGCCGGTATCTGCATATTGAGAAGAAGATTGGTAGCGTCAAGAGAAAGTCTTTTTGTTTTCTTTGCAGGAATATACTCCACACCATTTCTTATAACTCTCTGGCTGCGCCCTTCAACATTGACAGTTCCTAACGAGACTGCATGCTCATCCATAATTATAGTGCCAACAGAAAAATTGTCGAATCTCTTGAATGTGGTCTTGTATCCAAGGCTTGACAATCGTGCCAGCACCCCCTCTATGTCGCAAGGTATAGAAAATCGCCCGTTTTCATCAGTTATGCCGTAGGTTATGACTGTAGAGTCTTTTGGAGTAAGTAACATGACGGTTGCTGCGACCACAGGTTCATTATCGCTCCCTACTGCTCTGCCCTTATAACTATATTTTCCATGCTGACGTGCCTCAACATAATAGTCACTCCCTTTTCTTATGATCGAAATTGGATTTAGGCCAATTGTCTGGCGAAGCGCTTCATAAGGATCGTCGGTTTCTATTTTGGCTGAAGTTTTGTAACCGCCGAGTTCCTTATAAATGAATGAAATGTTGATGTCGGGATGTTCCTTGCTTATCATTACTATAGCTTCTGATATGGGTGTGTTGCCGAAAGTGTAGGCATACTTATGGGCACTGGCTGAAATGAGAGTCAAGACAGCCAGAATCATTGTCATTGTTGATCTCATTTCTTATTCTATTACTACGACAGATTTATTGCGTCTGATATTGATTTGTTCAAAAGTGTTGAGTTGAGATATAACCTCGTCGAGAGATAATGTGGGATCAAGCTTATAATATAGATGAAGTAAGGACGCATCCTTGTTGTCAAACTGAATCTCCACTCTGTATGTATCTCCTATTGTCCTCATAATGGCCTCCAACGATTCATCTTCAAACATCACAGCAGCAACTGTTGGCTTGATTGTATCGTTAAGCGCAATCTGTTGCTCTGAGGCATCAGATGAAACAGATGCGTTCAATTCTTCTGCCTGCACAGGTTTTGACTGATGTTGCATGACACCTACCGTGACAACGATTCCTGCTGCCACCGCCATTAGTGAAGTGCATACTATGACTGCAATTGAGGCAGCCCGGTTTCCAATCAACCGGAAAGACAGACGCTTCCGTACATTATGAACAGCCATGAAACTTTTCCATTCTGTTTCAAGATCAGGCTCATTATCCTTGTGGATTGCAACTGTTGATTCTGTCTTGCACAGAAGGTTGTAGATCTCGCGTGCCTCAGGATCAGACAGCAGTTCAGCTATCTGTTCAGATGTATAGTGTTCGGGGTGATCAATCATGTCGAACACGAGTTCGTGTTTATCCATTTTCGTTGAGTTTTTTGCGAATTATTTTCAATGCATTACTAAGATGACGAAACACCGCTGATTCACTTATGCCCATTTCCTCAGCTATTCTTGCAAAAGGCAGACCCTTGGAGAATCTGAGATCGATCACTCGTCTGGCCTGAGGAGTGAGGTCACTGTTGATAAGGAAATAAAGTTTTTCTATCGTTTCATCATCCGGCCAATCTTCACTATCGTATTCTTCTGTTTCAAGGAAATATCGGCCGGCAATTCTCCGATGGATGTCAATGTCACGGATATAATTGAGACATCTGTTTCTTACAGCCTTCAACAGATAACCGGCATTAATATCAGTATTTGGGTGACCGTCGAGAAGTGTGGCAAACACATCGTGGACAATATCTCGCGCAAGATCATCGTCGTGTAGGATTGCCACGGCCAAACGGCGCATCTCCGGATAATGCGTCTTAAACAGCTGCTCTATGTCGTTTCTTTTCGTCATACATTTATTAGACACACAGCATCCTTAAAACTCAACATCAAAAATCAAAAATTTTCATCAAAAGAATAAGACCCCCGTCTCATTTAATATGGGTGGGCATCATATCGTGCAAAATGCAATGTGATCAGGGTAGTCGGGGGTCTCGAGTGGTATCATTGATTCAGTGGTGACACTCATTAGTTGAGTTGAATCTGATATATCGTCTTTAATGATATTTCTTAGAAGTTCCCCACGAAGTGCTTTCAATTTTCCTGCATGCGGGGTATGCCAACCGGAACCTTTAGGTTCTTTAAAATCTACTTTCCAAACTTTGGCAAACCGTTTGACAAGCTTCCAGTCAATGCATTTTGCCGCGTCATTAGGCAGAAGGTTTAAAATTTCAGTTTCTCCCGTCTGCTGAAGGTATTTCGCCAACTGAACAGTCACATCTTTACGCCAGAACGAAGACAGAGACATATCGTCGACGGCAATCTGAGTTGTAAAATCGAATCTGTAAGGCTTTATTATGTCGTTTGGCCTAAGCCACCCATAGAGCGACGAAATGATTCTTACATTAGTCATTGTCCGCTCTTTTTCAATTTCAGTCAAGGAAGGATAATCAAATGCCCTGAATACTACCCCGGTATAGGCTTGTATCGCTTTTAGACCGGCAAATTTGTTTGGAAATTCATAAGCCATCCTTGCCACTTTCGCCGCAAATGGAAGGCTGATCTTTATAAGATCCGCAATGTCCGGGGCTGACAAAGAAGCGACCCGGGCCATTATGTCATCGGCCTGCTTCTCCCCTGCCGGACGGTTCTCTTCAAACACCACAGGGGGCACTGTCACTTCCCTGTCGCACATCGTCTTGGATTCTGCAATCAAAATTATCATAGCAATGATGAGACGGGGTCTTATATTCCATCAACGTTCTTCTGCATAAAAAAGCATCAGGCTTTTCATCTTTCCACTCCCTTCTGCTTTGTAAGGCTTACGAGGTGGCGGGTAGTTGAAGAAAAGTTAATGCCATTAAAGTTCTGTTTGCCGATAGGGCATTTCACTATTTCTGCCATAATTCGGTTCTTTTCTGCAAATTTAGCAATTTTTCGCTTAAGATGCAAATTGTCAATTCGAATACATTTGTATTGTTACAGCAGAAAGATTTTGGCTATTGGAATATACTATATTGGTGAATAATAACTTGGGAGCTGATTATTGATTTGCACCATTTCATAAAAATCGCTAACTTTGCAGCTAAAACATTTCGGGAAACCAATTGAGTAATTGTCTCGTAACTGAAATTTTTTAGACCCCGTCTCATAAAGATTTTAAGAGCCCCGGGGCGGTTTTGGGCGAGTG
>CAYQXG010000072.1:0-15262 GCA_964421525.1 uncultured Sangeribacter sp.
TCCCAACCCAGCTTCCCCGGGGCCTCTCAAATCTTATGAGACGGGGTCTTAATTTTTCAAAGTTAATACATTTTTTCCAGATTCACAACTCATCGAAACTATTTGTCGCTACAACTTTCTTTTGCGGACCTTGAATTATCTGCCACAAATCATCAATATATCAAAAAAAATTACTAATTTTGTAAATGAACTTTCATTGCATCTGCATATTAATAAACTGGTTGTATGGCAAAAAAATCTCTTTCTCCAAAATCCAATGGAGATAATATCATTATTATTGTTGATTTCAGCACAGGTCGTGCAGTGTCAGATTGCGATTCGCTTGGCAAGATTTTATATACTGAACCGGCAGTGGCTAAAAAATTACTCGCTTCTCCGGATGAATCGAGTGTATCCTATTTTGGCAATCCAGAATGTTTAGACCGCCAATTGCTAGATGCCGATCTTATTGATGAAGCTGACGAGATCATAAAAATTAAGAAGAAATATACTGTCAATAGACAGATTACAGATACCGGGCGCTTATGTGCAGCTTACTATCTTTCTCCATCTTTGCCGTATTACATGTTTGGCTTTAAACCTATACAAAAAATCGAGGAATTGCCTCTAATATGGCAGACTTATGGATTGCGTGTTCGTGATGGTTCAAAATTTATCGATTCGTTGTTGGATCCGGCATTTTCTTATTGGCTTTGGCATCGGGATCCGGAAATGGCTCTTAAGGTTAGAAACATGCAGGAACGTAAGGCATCTTCAGGAGAAATTGCTTATACCATGTTCCCCGGAATGAGCTATAATTTTAAAGTCAACAAGGATTTAGCCGGAAGAATTGACACTCCTAAGAAGATTGGTGAGGATCTAAATGCAAAGGTGGCAGATTATATTACCAATCGGCGTGCCATATCTTCCACCTTCATAGATTTTGGATTGGATAAGGGTGGAAGCGTAGATGGATATTTTAGATCCAATGTAATATTTGCACCTCAGCGGAATTCATTTAATAGAATATTTCACAACAGAAAGGAATGGGCAAACGGAAAATATTCCCCATATAATCCTTATGTTTCACTTTTCAGTTTCATTAAGGCATTAGGTTGCAAACCTTATTATCAATTCAGTGATGGTACAAAGATCTTTGATCTGGAACAATTAAAAAGTATTCCGGCTACAAGGATTGAGCAGGCACTCAATTCCGGCTATCTCAGTGCATGGATTGCAACTTTCTTTCAGGAAGATCCAGGAAAAGTTCTAAATGATGAAGTAGACTATGCAAAAGAGGCTCTGAAGTTTACCAATTTCATTGAATCTATATGTCCTTCTTATCTTCCTGTAGTCAAATATAATAAATCTATTCAGGAGATAGATGACACTGCCAAGAAGATTCGAAGAACCACCCGATTTAGTTTCATCTCTCTCTTGCTTAAATTAATTTTTGTGCCTGCAACATTCCTTATGTTCCTGCTGGCAATTTTGCTGACTTTCGAATTCAAGATACCGGATTACAATATAATCGAACATCATTTTTTCGGTTTCTCATTAGTGATAGGATTGCCTGTGTTTATTTTTGTGTTAGCTACAGGTAGATCATTTTATGGTGGACTGATATTCGGTGCCATAGGTGGATTGGCCGGTGCCTGGATTCTTAAATTTCTAATGGGATATATATCTCCATATCTCACGTGGGTGTATCTGGCTATTATCTTGGCAGCTTTCATTTACTTCATTGTCAAATTATGGCGTGTATATGAGCGTGTACCGGATTACGCTTACGTTATTGATATTGGTCATCCGGATTTCAAGTTGCGTGAAATGAATGCATTGAGGTATGCCTATGGGTCAAAATCTATAAATGAGCGTGGTGACGAAGACTTAGCCGTCTACCTTCGTTGTTACAAATCGAATAGGAAATCCGCCCAAAAGTCGCAATTCCTCTATGTATGCGGTGGAATAGCAACAGCATTCTTTTTGATTATAGGATTATATTTCCTATCTCCTGCTTTTGGAGAAGAGCATAGTCTTATGTATGACAGTCAAGGTCAGGAAACTGTTGAAACCGAGCAAGTAGAAGCAGTTCAACCCGACAAGCCCAAAGTCAAAAAGAAATCATCACGAAAATCAAAGGTCAAGTCTGAAGATGCTGCTACAGATGAAAATTCAGAATCAGTTAATTCGGACATCGAGAGCTCTTCTGAAGAAATCGAAGAAGTAAAGAATGAGGATCGCAGCATCACCGATGTGTTATAATATAGGGAATGGCTTATTTGCGAATTTGAAGTTAAAACAGTAATTTTGCATCCGCAAAGAGAGCAAAGGAGGGACGCGCGGAACGTTTTTCCGTATTTCAATACATATAAAAATGAAAAAACGTATTGTGCCATTCGCTTTAGTTTTTGCTTCAGTCTTCGGATTTAACGTTATCGCCAAGGCTGACTCAAACCCGGAACCGGCAGATGGAGCTGATAAGATTAGTTATGTGCCGGAATTTCATGGTGCGGTAAGGCCGAGATGGGAACTTGACACAGAAACAGGCAACAGTCGCTTTGAAGTTAGATGGGCCCGGTTTACAGCAGAAGGAAAAGTGGCGCCAAAAATCGGTTATTTCATGCAGGTAGACCTCTGCGATCAGGGTGTCTTCAAGTTCCATGACGCTTATGTCAAGATGGAAATAGTCAAGGGCCTTGAAATTCAAGCCGGACAATTCCGGATGCCGTTCGGTCGCGAACCGTTCATGGCACCGCAAAACTATGTTTTTGCAAACCGTTCGTTTATGGGAAAGCAGATGTGTAACTATCGTAAAGTTGGTGCCAAAGCAACGTATAAGGTTCCAACGCGATTGCCCATAACTGTGGAAGCTGCTGTCGGGAATGCCGGTGGAGTCTCCAATCATAATACATGGAGCAAATCTTACATGGGTAGCGGAAGAGTTTCTCTTCAGGCTGGTGATTTCAATATCTGCGGAGGCATCATGGATATTCTCCCGGATGCGACACGAATCATGCTTTATGATATAGGAACAACATGGAACAGTGGCGACTGGCGGGGTGGTGTCGAATTCATGAACGAACACTACGTCAAGTCGAATCATTCAGATGCGCAGTCGTGGGTGATTTGGGGTGACTATGGCCGACCGGCGAAACTTGGGATATTCAATCATTGGTCGGTGCAGGCAAGATACGACGGTATGACGTGCCAATGGAACGGAATAGAGGGAGATAGAGACAATGCAGCCCGAAATAGAATTACAATCGGCGGTACGCTGAGCTACAAATACAAAAAAGTATTTGCAGACGTGATGCTCGACTATGAGCAATATTTCTATCACAATGGTTACACTCCTTCAGAAGGTCAGGGAAATAAACTTGTGGCTGAAATTGCTGTGCGTTTCTGAGTTTTCCGTTTTCCGTCTTCAGAGGGGGATGAAGAGGAACGGACAACGTACGACAGGGAACGGAGGTAAGTGATGGAGAGAGCAAAGGTCTGAGATCAGAATCTCAAGACTTAAGACTGACAACTTGTAAAATCGCATTATTTTTAGTAATTTTGCAGTCGGAAAAATCTAACTATAATGATACAGACAAGCAATCTAAGCATACAATTTGGAAAGAAACCTCTTTTCTCAGATGTGAACCTGACATTCACTCAAGGAAATTGCTATGGAATTATAGGAGCTAACGGAGCCGGCAAGTCCACACTGATGCGCATGCTCTCAGGGCAGTTGAGTCCTACATCAGGGACAGTGACAATGGGTCCAGGTGAACGTCTTTCCGTGCTGGAACAGGATCACTTCAAATATGATGACTGCACCGTGATTGAGACGGTCCTACGCGGTCATACTGTTCTTTGGGATATCATGCAGGAGAAGGATGCCCTTTATGCAAAGGAAGACTTTACAGAGGAAGACGGCATCCGAGCTGCGGAGCTTGAAGAGAAATTTGCCGAGATGGAAGGATGGAACGCAGAGAGTGATGCTGCAGCACTGCTTTCAGGTCTTGGAATCAAGGAGGATTCACACTATACTCTTATGCGCGACATGGGAGCAAATGAGAAAGTTCGTGTTCTTCTTGCCAAGGCTCTTTTCGGCAATCCCGACAATCTGCTCCTTGACGAGCCAACAAACGACCTTGACCTTGAGACTGTGGCATGGCTTGAAAATTATTTGAGTAATTTCGAGAATACAGTCCTTGTAGTGAGCCATGACCGCCACTTCCTTGATTCAGTAAGCACACATACGCTTGATATCGACTACAACAAAATTTCTCTCTTCGCCGGTAACTACAGTTTCTGGTATCAGTCCAGTCAGCTTGCCCTCCGCCAGCAGCAAATGGCAAACAAAAAAGCAGAGGAAAAGAAAAAAGAACTTCTTGAATTCATCCGTCGTTTTTCTGCCAACGTGGCGAAGTCAAAGCAGACAACATCAAGAAAGAAGATGCTTGAAAAACTCAATATTGAGGAAATCCAACCATCCACCCGTCGCTATCCCGGTATAATCTTCACTCCATGTAGAGAAGTTGGTAATAAGATTCTTGAAGTAAAGGGGTTGAAAGCAAGTGTTGACGGAGAAGTTCTATTCGATGATGTGAACTTCCAGATTGAGAAAGGCGATAAGGTTGCCTTCCTCAGCCGTGACCCTCGTGCAATGACCGCTCTATTTGAGATAATAATGGGTAATCGCAAGGCAGATGCCGGTGAATATGACTGGGGACAGACTATCACCAACGCATATCTGCCACTTGACAATAGCTCATTCTTCAATACCGACATGAACCTCGTGGATTGGCTCTGCCAATATTCTAAAGACTCGTCGGAGATCTATCTAAAAGGCTTTCTTGGCAAGATGCTCTTCAGCGGAGAGGATGTGCTTAAGAAAGCGAGTGTACTTTCAGGTGGCGAGAAAATCCGCTGCATGATTGCCCGTATGATGCTCACGGATGCCAACACTCTTGTTCTGGATTCTCCAACCAATCACCTTGACCTCGAATCAATTCAGGCTTTCAACAACACCCTTCAGAATTTCAAAGGGGTGATATTGATGTCAAGCCATGACCATGAATTTATACAGACTGTATGTAACCGCATCATAGAACTAACTCCTCACGGAATTATAGACAAGATGATGGATTACGACGACTATATTACAGACGAGAAGGTTGCCGCCGCACGCGAACGGTTATATTCATAGCATGATAAGGCTGCAAATTGAGAATCTTACCAAATCGATCGGCGACCGTATGCTCTTTGCCGATGTTTCCTTCACAGTTGAAGAGGGAGACAAGATAGGTATCGTTGCACGTAACGGATCCGGAAAATCAACATTGCTTAATATAATATGTGGTAATGATGATTATGATTCGGGCAAGATCACATTTTCAGATGGAATCAGAGTCGGATATCTCTCTCAGAGCCCGACATACAATCCGGAAGAGAGTGCCCTTGAATATGCCACTCCTGAGCCGTATAACAGTGACGATTTTGGAGCTGAGGACCGAGCCCGACAGATGCTCTCGCAGCTTGGTGTGACTAACTATGACCAGAAGATTGGAACAATGTCGGGTGGGCAATTCAAGAGGGTGTCGATTGCAAAGGTATTGCTTCAGGAACCGGATTTGTTGGTTCTTGACGAACCTACCAACCACCTTGACATTTCCATGGTAGAGTGGTTGGAATCATATCTCACGCGGCAACGAGTCACATTGCTCATGGTTACTCATGACAGGTATTTTCTTGACAATGTCTGCACCCGTATTTTGGAAATAGACAGAGAGCAGGTGTTTATGTATGATGGCAACTATGACTATTATCTTCGCAAGAGAACCGAGCGGCATGAGGTGCTGAGTGCAGAGCTTACAAAAGTGAAGAATCTACTCCGTACGGAACTTGAATGGATGCGCCGTCAACCCCAGGCGAGAGGCAGCAAGGCAAAATACCGCATTGACTCATTCCATGAACTTGAAAAGCGCTCCCATTTGAACCTCAATGAAAAGGATGTGCGTCTATCGGTGAAAGGAAGTTATATAGGCAACAAGATATTTGAAGCCGTACATGTAGCTAAACATTTTGTGCAGCATACACCTGAAGGACAAGAAAAGACCATTCCCATTCTTAATGACTTCAACTATAACTTCGCAAGGTATGAAAAAGTTGGAATTGTAGGTGACAACGGAGCCGGCAAGTCTACCTTTATCAAGATGCTTCTTGGTGAGCTCCAGCCTGACTCAGGACATTTTGATGTAGGTCAGACTGTGAGGTGGGGTTATTATTCTCAAGAAGGAATGGTAGATTTTGATGAGAGAAAAAAGGTGATCGATGCAGTGCGGGAAATTGCTGAAACGGTACGCATTGACGACAAGACCACATTGACTGCTCAGCAATTCCTGACCCATTTTCTCTTTGAACCGGCAACTCAGCAGAAGTATATCTACAAGTTGAGTGGGGGAGAAAGACGGAGACTTTATCTTGCAACTGTTCTTATGCGTCAGCCTAATTTTCTGATCCTCGATGAGCCTACCAACGACCTTGATATAATGACGCTCACGGTGCTTGAGAATTATCTTGCGGAGTTTAAGGGATGCGTCATAGTGGTTAGTCATGATAGATTTTTCCTTGATCGTATAGTTGATCATTTGTTTGTCATGAAAGGAGATGGCGAGGTGAGGGATTTTCCCGGGGATTATTCCACTTATCGTCATTGTGTAAGGCAAGAGGAAAAGGAAGCGAAAGCTATTGCAGATTTAGCAAAGAAGAGTGTTCAGGCCAATGCGATGCCGGACTCCTCCCATTCTGCTAAGCCACGGTCTGAACGTAGACAAAAGCTTTCATTTAAAGAAAAGAAAGAAATGGAGGCTCTTGAACTGGAACTTGAGAATCTTGAAAAGGAAAAGGGAGAACTGGAGATAGCCATGTCATCCGGAACAATGTCGGTTGAAGCTATAACTGCAGCCGGAGCAAGAATGGAAGAAATAATAGGTAGGCTTGATGAAGCGGAATTCAGGATGCTGGAACTTATGGAAAAGGAGGGATGAAGCCAATGCTTCATCCCTCCTTTTCAAATTATAAATGATGTAAGCAAGCTAATAATTAAACAGCAGCTATCATCTCAATTTCAACGAGAGCCTTCTTCGGGAGTTCCTTGACTGCAAATGCGCATCGAGCAGGATATGGAGCCGCGAAATATTCAGCGTAAACTTCATTCATATCACCAAAAAGGCTCATGTCTGCCAGAAAGACGGTAGTTTTCACTACATCAGCAAGAGAAGCCCCTCCTGCCTCAAGAATTGCCTTGGCATTTTCAATGCTCTGGCGAGTCTGGCACTTGATACATTCCCCCATAGTTCCGTCGGCCGGATTGATAGGAAGTTGACCAGATACGAATATAAGATTACCGGCTTTTACTGCCTGGCTGTAGGGGCCTATGGCTCCAGGAGCATTGTTTGTGTCGATTTGAGTTTTCATTTTTGTGTATTGTTTTCAGTTTTCAGATCATGATTTTCCGGATATTTTCGACGAGGAACGTTGACATTCTCGCTGTCAAATACTTTACTTGATGATCTGTCGAATAACCTCCAGTGGTCTTTTTGCGCGGCAGGAATCAGATCTGACCGTCCGGAAGGGATAACGGTGAAGTTCGAGCCTTTACCGGTAGGCTTCGCACAGAAGAAAGTGTCATAGTCAGCCCATTTGACTTTAGGTGTGCCATTCTCGTCACGTTCCACCCTTACCCTCATATATGCACCACCTCTGGTGTCGCCGGTCTTCATATTGGAGATGAAATTTCCAAGAGAATAGACAACAGGAACATCCTGATTTCTCTTTTCATCACGTATCATCTTCATAGGCTGGATAACATGCGGATGACTTCCGATAACCATATCTGCTCCATGGTCGATAAGGAATGAGGCAAGGTCGCGCTGAATAGCATTTTCACGCAACACGTATTCTATGCCCCAGTGCATGGTCACTACAAGAATCTCAGCCCCTGAATCACGAGTCATTTTCATCTCCTTGGCAATTCTGTCGCGATCTATCAAAGCAACTTCCATTCCATCGCGGGCTGGAATACCATTAGTGCCGTAGGTATAGTTGAGGAAACCGAATTTTATGCCATTTATGTCTTTTATGAATGGCACCTTATTCTCACGGTCGGCGGCATCATAGTATGTGCCGATGTGGTCAATTCCAAGAGAATCAAGTGCAGCTATGGTTCTCCTTGCTGCTTTCATGCCTGAATCAAGACAATGGTTATTGGCAGTAAGCATCATGTCGAAGCCTGCATCAGCAAGCGCCTGGGCATAGCTGTCGGGTGCACTGAAGCAGGGATAACCGCTATAGCGCGGACCACCGCCGAGAGGCACTTCAAGATTCACAACAGCATAGTCAGCTTCGGTGATTGTCGGAGCTATCCATCTGAAACATTCCGAGTAATCGTATTTTCTGCCATTCCCTTCCGCGAGTGCCTGATCAAGCTGAGCCTGATGTTGCATAGCGTCACCGGCAAACAGGAGTGTTGCCCCGGATTTCCGGTTGCAGATGCTATCGGCAGTGGTTGCCGCCGAACCGGTCAAGAACTGCAGCAGGCTAAAAGCGAGGAGAAGTGCTGACACATTCATGATTACTGCATCTGTTGGATAGAGTATGTGAAGATGGTGCGAGCCTGATCCATCATCAAGCGACACATTGTGGGCTTAACGATGTATGGCGTGCACTTTGTCAATGTCTTCTGAGTGGAAGTTGAAGAAGATCCATAGCCATAGTAGTAATAGCTATAATATGAATTTGAAGAAGATTGGTCTTCAAAAACCAAATTGGCGGGAATGATAGTAAATTCAAGATCTTCATCCTTAGCCCCAGTCTCGATCAAATCAAGAATATATTTACGCATAGATGAGAAAGTGTAGCGCTTGGAAGAAGAATTGTATGAAGCATAGAATGAATCCTTATTGTTGGGAAGGGAGTTGTTCGCAAGGAATTCAGTAAGTTTGGAAGATTTGACCATGATTAAATATGGCGGGGGAGTCAAACCATATTCGTTAGGTATTTCTTCAGTAGGGATACTGAAATTAAGGTCGCTTACGACTGCAAGTTTGGATTGAGACTTATTATATATGTCTATGAGTTCCTTCCCCGGGAAACGAAGATTAACGCGGAATCCACCGGGAGTGGTGATGATTGCTTCGTTATCGGCAGCAAGGTTCTTTAGATTATCAGATGGCTTAAAGATCACATTGTTGCTGTTTAGCACAATAGGTGATGACTCAAAGACACCGACAGCGCCAGTCTTAGTCTTTACACTGCTTGATATTGTTCCGTCACTGCTCGTTGAAGACTCTGTTACCTTATAATTATAGTATATAAGGAATCTTGTAGCGGCAATATTTGCTATACATCCACGACCGAAAGATGGCTCGACATAAATTCCATGGAAATATTGCTCAAAAGTCTGAGGCCAGCTGAAGATGCTCTGAGTAGACTTATTGCGGTAGGCATTGACTGTCTCGACAGCCAATTCTTTCGACATGTGTATGTCGATATCAATATAGTTCAGTTTTAAATAAATGGAGTCGCTCATTCCAAGAGCAGAGAGAGTGAAACTCCTGCTGCCAATAGGATTTGATGGGTCGTAGTAGCCGGTTGGATCAAACCGATTATCAATATCAGATGGCAGACTCTTAGTAAGGCGGAAGACCCGTAACTGTTGCGGTGCCAAAGAATCGCCGGTCAGTTCTCCACGAGGGACTCTAAGAATAAGTTTCATGGAATCAATTTGCTCTATAGGAATAGAGTCGGGTATAGCCAGAGACGTGGTGCACATCAACCGGCTTACGAAAGAACAGTTAAGGTCGCCATATTCAGGCACACTTATTCTACCCAACAGATTTGTAGTGCTCCGGGTGTCGATTGCATCATCAAATGAAGTGGTATAAGATATTTTAGGACAGTTGACAAGCATTTTGTCGTCGCCTCTATGGATATATTGCTCAGTTCCGTCCCAAATCAGGGAGTCAAGGGCAATCTGGACTTCACTTGTAGCAAGATCGCTTCCAACAGTAGACACTGTGTCTTGACAAGCTACAAAGCCTGCGGCCATGGCAAATGAAATGAGGGGGGCGGCAAGAATGGCAGCTTTCTTGCGAATGGTCTTATAAGGGATCATTTTTCAGATAATTTGTCGTAAAACTCAATATATGCTTCAAGATTGCCTGCAACCTGTTCTTTTTTTAGATAAGGAATACCTTTGGCTTCAACAAGCGCAAGGAGATCCCGGTCGGGCTCATCAGTCATGAAAATTACTCCGTCGGCATTGTCAATAGCCAATTTGTGAAGCAGTTTAGCATCGTGAGCTTCATTCTCAAAAGAAGCCAGATATTCGGGGTCCACTCCATCATCAACAAGGCGTCGGAAAAAACCACTGTCAATCGTCAGCTCGTTTTCATCGGGCAAAACGGTGTAGACAACTTTAGAAGAATCAAAATGAGTTGAATCTGTCAGATGCCGGAGATAAACGGGGGTGAGAGAAGCAATCCATCCCTGTGCATGAATGACAGCCGGATCCCATTGGAGTTTTTCAGCTGTTTCCACAGTTGACCTGGTAAAGAAAATAAGCCTTTGGTCGTTATCAGCACGGTTAGATCCAACGTCATCTATGTCTGTGTCGAGTTTCTGGAAATAGTCATCGTTATCGATGAAATAGACTTGGGTCCTGGTAGGATGAAGACTGGCAACTTTGAGAAGTAACGGATGATCGTTGTCGTCAATAGGCACATTTAGTCCGCTAAGACGTATCACCTCGTGAAGTTGATTGCGACGCTCGTTTATCGCGCCCCATTTTGGAGTGAAGGTACGCACTTCATAACCTCTTTTATGGATTCCAGTCGCAACCTCTTTTCCCAATGTAGATATATTTTCCGGCGGAAGATAAGGAGCTACCTCCTGCGCTATAAATAAGAATTTTTTCTTTGCCATTATCTGTTGTTTTAAGTGGCAAACCGAAGAACCAAAAAATGAATCGGCATACCAAAGTGCAAAATTACAAAAAAAAATCCATATTGGTATTAAAGAGTCTCGGGTTTTTGCCTATTTTGGGCGATAAAGGGTTAATTTTCTATTTTTTTAACGCTCCGATGCTTTTTTTACTCCAAATTAGTTGGTAGGTATGTGAGTTATTTATTAATTTTGCAAGTTGAAAAGTAGCGGGATATTGTTACAGATGGTATTCCGTCGTTATTTTGAATCTAAATAAAAGGCAATGCAGATAATCAGAAGTGTCAGCGAACTTGAAACTTTGGTAGGCAAGACGCTTGGCAATGGAAAGACGATAGGCTTAGTGCCGACGATGGGTGCCCTGCATGAAGGACATCTTTCCCTCGTGAAGAGAGCAGTAGAAGAAAACGATGTTGCTCTAGTAAGTGTGTTTGTCAATCCCACTCAGTTTAATAATCCTACAGATTTGGCCACATATCCGAGAGACGAGGAGAATGATTTCCGTCTGCTTGCGGAAGCAGGAGCCACTGCCGTGTTTGCTCCCTCTGTAGAGGAGATGTATCCTGAGGGAACCAAGTCTGATCATGTCTTTGATCTTGGCACTGCAGCTGAAGTAATGGAGGGTAAGTTCCGACCTGGACATTTTCAGGGAGTTGCGCAAGTGGTCAACCGCCTTTTCCGCCTCTGCAGGCCTACGCGTGCATATTTCGGAGAAAAGGATTTTCAGCAGATTGCCGTTATCCGCAATATGGTAAAATCGGAGCATATTGATGTGGAACTTATTCCGGTTCCTATAAAAAGGGCTGATGACGGACTTGCACTTTCTTCGAGAAATGCACTGTTGACTGAAGAACAGAGAAAAATTGCACCTGAAATACATTCCACTCTCGCCTACAGTGTGGAGTATTCAAAAGATCATAGCGTGCAGGCAACTCACGACACGGTTGTGGAGCATCTTAATGCAATTCCACAACTTGAAGTGGAATATTTTGAGATAGTAGATGGACGTACGTTGCTTCCGGTGGAGGAGTGGTCGGAATCTCCGGACATTGTTGGATGCATTACAGTCTATTGTGGAAAAGTTCGCCTTATCGACAACATCAGATATAAATAAATCAACATTTGTGATATGCTTATAGAAATGATGGCCTCAAAGATACATCGAGTTCATGTCACAGAGGCAAATCTAAACTATATCGGTAGCATTACTGTGGACACCGCCCTTCTCCGGGCTTCAGGAATTCTTCCCGGCCAGAAAGTGTCGGTTGTCAACAACAACAATGGAGAGCGACTCGACACCTACGTCATCGCAGGCAAGGAAAACTCCGGCGTCATCTGCCTGAATGGTGCAGCAGCCCGTAAAGCGCAGGTTGGCGATATCATCATCATCATCGCCTACGCTCAGATGACTCCCGAAGAGGCCAAGACTTTTGAGCCGAAAGTAATCTTCCCCGACACCGCTACAAATTTATTGAAATAAGAAATATATAAAGATATGTTTAATAATCTTTCCGAAAGACTCGAAAGATCGTTTAAGATCCTCAAGGGAGAGGGCCGGATCACCGAGATCAATATAGCCGAGACGATGAAAGACGTCAGGCGCGCACTTCTTGACGCCGACGTGAACTATAAGGTAGCGAAGACCTTCACTGATACTGTCAAGCAAAAGGCTCTCGGTCAGAACGTTATTAATGCCCTCAAACCTAAGGAGCTCATGGTGAAGATAGTTCATGATGAGCTTACTGAGTTGATGGGTGGTAAGGAAGCACCACTTGTGCTTGAAGGAAAACCTGCCGTGATCCTGATGTCGGGTCTTCAGGGTTCCGGTAAGACCACTTTCTCAGGTAAATTAGCGCTGAAACTAAAGAAGAAGGGACGTAAACCTCTGCTTGTTGCAGGCGACGTATATCGTCCGGCAGCGATTGACCAGCTGAAGGTGCTTGCCCAGCAGATCGATGTGCCTGTCTATACAGAGGACGGAAATCTTAATCCTGTTCAGATTGCTCAGAATGCAATCAAGCATGCAAAAGATAATAAACTTGATCTCGTAATTGTAGATACCGCCGGTCGTCTTGCTGTAGATGAGGAGATGATGTCGGAGATAGCTGCGATAAAGAAAGCTATCAATCCTGACGAGACACTGTTTGTAGTTGACTCTATGACAGGTCAGGATGCCGTCAATACAGCAAAGGAATTTAACGATCGCCTTGACTTCAACGGCGTAATCCTCACTAAACTTGATGGTGACACACGAGGAGGTGCAGCACTTTCTATCCGTTCGGTTGTAGACAAACCTATAAAGTTTGTGGGTATCGGAGAGAAGATGGAGGATATCCAGGAATTCAATCCAGAGGGTATGGCAAACCGTATTCTTGGAATGGGTGATATCGTGGAGCTTGCTAAACGAGCACAGGAAATCTATGATCAGAAGGAAGCCGAGCGATTGCAAGAGAAAATCCGCAAGAATAAGTTTGATTTCGATGATTTTCTCAAGCAGATTCAGCAGATCAAGAAGATGGGAAATATCAAGGATCTTGCATCAATGATTCCAGGGGTTGGAAAGGCAATCAAGGATATTGATATTGACAACAATGCATTCAAAGGGATAGAGGCAATAATCAACTCCATGACCCCTTATGAACGTCAGAACCCGGAGGTGATCAATGCATCGCGCCGTGCACGTATTGCCAAGGGCAGTGGAACAAATCTTCAGGAAGTGAACCGCCTTCTCAAGCAGTTTGAGGAGACACGCAAGATGATGCGCATGGCTACGGGGGGTATCAAGAATCCGATGGCAATGATGAAGCAGATGAGACAGAAAGCAGGAGGTCGCCGTTTCTGAATCAATGTTTAGGATCAATAATTATTATAAAATATAAGGACCGCGTTTTGGCGCGGTCCTTATATTATTTTGGGGAAATCCACTTAGGGAATAATTCAAAATTAGAAGTCGCTATTAAGAATTATTTCTTGATATCATATCCTTGGTCTTTAAGATATTGCAGGATATTATAATTCATCGCGTGGTCGTAGTAGTTTATGATGTGGGCACACCAGTCGTTGTCGGAAGTGCCACCGGCGCGATGTTGATTGTATTCGGAGACGGTCTTGTCGTAAGCCACAAGTTCTTCTGTCAGTTTCTCAGGATTCTGGCTGTAACAGTTCTTCATGAAAACGAGGTCGCGCTGCTGCTTCGGTTTCAGGTCGGGATGCTCACGTGGGATTCCAAGGGCAAGACCACAGACAACGAATACGCCTTTAGGAAGTTTAAGGAGTTCAGCAACAGCCTTAGGGTCGACTGTGCGGAGATATCCTACGCAGTTGCAACCCAGACCACACGCCTCAGCAGCCACAACAGCACTCATCATTGCAAGGGATGCGTCGATTATTCCTATGATCGTACCATCCATAGTGTCGGTAAATGGAGGCATCTCCACCCCTTTCTTTTTTGCAAGAAGGGTCATTTTATTATAGTCTGAGCAGAAGATGAGAAGTCTGTTGCATGTCTTGAGCTGTTTTTGTCCAGTCAACTCATATAATTTCTCTTTCAGAGCCTGATCATCGATGTCAATGACAGAATATTGCTGCCCGTTATAGCTCGTCGGAGTGTTGCGGATTGCATCATAGATGAAGTCCATGGTTTCTTGAGGAATAGCCTCGCGCTCATAGCGGCGGATTGAAACTCTGTCGAGAAGTGTATTTCTAACGTCTTTCATATTTTGGGTTATTTGGTTTATAAAAGGAAGGAGGTTGAAGGCCATCGAGCCTTCAGCCTCCTTTATAAAGCCACACCAAAGCATTGTGATGAAACTCCGATAGACAGGATTTGAGGTCTGCCGGCGCTTTGTAATCCGCCTGCGTCCCTGAAGGGATCACCACCTTGCGGTGGGGGGCCCGCCATTGCCTCCGACAGTTGTTCTCGGTATTTCATAAAAATTTGATGAGTTTCCCAAATTTCTTTGATGTGGTGATGGGTTTATCTCATTATTGAGGCGGCTCTCCGTCTTATCTCAGTTTCTATAACGCAAAGATAGTGCATAAGGTTGAATTTTCCAAATTTCTTTCATGAAAAATTCCAAAATATTATTCCGGTCCTCAGTGGGTCTTAGACCCCGTCTCATAAGATTTGAGAGGCCCCGGGGAAGCTGGGTTGGGATGATTTTCGGCATGCAGGCTCGGGAGCATAGCGGGCTATGTGACTGAGCCAAAGGTCGAAAAGCGCCCAAACCAGCGAGGCTTTGGGTAATTTCCTCCGGAGAATCTCTTTCTCTTATCAGTTAGGAATCTT
>CAYQXG010000073.1:0-15192 GCA_964421525.1 uncultured Sangeribacter sp.
TTGATGATGAGGATATGATGACCCGTATCGATATGTCGGAATATATGGAGAAACACTCCGTGAGCCGTCTTGTCGGAGCGCCTCCGGGATACGTAGGTTATGAAGAGGGTGGTCAGCTCACCGAGGCTGTAAGACGCAAACCATATAGCGTTGTCCTCTTCGATGAGATTGAGAAGGCTAATCCTGATGTATTCAACATTCTTCTTCAGGTTCTCGACGATGGTAGACTGACCGACAATAAGGGTCGTTTCATCAATTTCAAGAACACAATCATTATAATGACCTCTAACGAAGGTTCACCTATCATCCGAGAAAACTTCAAGGACTTTGACAAGAAGAAGGAAGATGAACGTGAGAATATCATCTACAAGACAAAGCAGGATGTTATGGATCTGCTTAAGATGAAGATCCGTCCGGAATTCCTCAACCGTATAGATGAGATAGTGATGTTCACTCCTCTAAATAAGAAAGAAATTGAGGAGATTGTCGGAATCCAGGTTCGTGGCGTCCAGAAGATGCTTGAAGCCAATGGTGTCAAGCTTGAGGTCACTAAGCCGGCTATGGAACTTCTTGCCGATGACGGATATGATCCTGAATTTGGTGCACGTCCTGTGAAGCGTACTATCCAGCGCCTTGTGCTTAATCAGCTTGCAAAGGATATTCTTGCTCAGAAGGTTGACCGTGAACACCCGATCGTGATAGACGTGAAGGATGGTGAACTTGTTTTCAGGAATTGATGATCAATTATCAATGATGAATGATTAATGATCAATGATTAATTATCTAATAAAAATAGGAGAGGGCTTTTTAGCTTTCTCTTATTTTATTGTAGCGCATTTAGTAGGCATAGCATAAAATTAAAAAAGAGGACTCTTAAAAAGCCCTCTTTTATTTTATTCAGTAATTCAAATGCTTATGCATTTTTGCTTGCCTTAGGAATTGGATGTGGAGTCGGGTGCTACGGCTGTTTCGGCACGGCGCTTAGCTTCCCAGCCAAGTGCAGATGCGCCAAGAACTGCAGCATCGCTTTCCTTAAGTTCAGAAATCAGAATCTGAGTCTTGCCACGGAATATCGGCATCACGCACTTGTCGAAAGTCTCGCGTATTGGCTTGAGAAGAAGCTCGCCGCTCTTTGCCAGGCCACCGAAGAGGATGATTGCCTGCGGAGAAGAGAATGCAACCATGTCGGCAAATGCCTCACCAAGTATCTTGCCGGTGTATTCAAAGATTTCCTTGGCAATCTTATCGCCTGCCATTGCTGCATCATAGACATCTTTTGAAGTTATGTCTTCGATGTCGAGATTGCGAAGTGTTGAAGGTTCCTGACGGATCTCAAGGAATTCACGGGCAGTGCGGGCAACACCTGTTGCTGAGCAGTAAGCCTCAAGGCAACCTGTGCGACCGCAACCGCACATACGGCCGTTGTTGCGTTTCATCACAAGGTGGCCAAGCTCACCGGCATTTCCATCATGACCATAGACCATGCGTCCGTTGATGACAATACCTGAACCGACGCCGGTGCCGAGAGTGATCATGATAAAATCGGTCATACCACGTGCGGCGCCATAAGTCATTTCACCGAGAGCCGCTGCATTGGCATCGTTGGTGACAGCTACAGGAATTCCTCCGAATGCAACGCTGACTTTCTCTGCAAGAGGGATAACCGGACCCCAAGGAAGGTTTGGCGGGTTTACGATCTCACCGGTGTAATAGTTGGCGTTAGGTGCGCCGATACCGATGCCCTGAATCTTGTCTTCAGCATCGTTAAGACGAAGGAGACGTTCCACTGCTGAATGCAGTTCTGCTACGTAATCGTCAAATTCTGCATGCTTTTTTGTCTTGATTAAGTCGCTTGCAATCACTTGACCGCGAGCGTCGACTATTCCAAACACTGTGTTTGTTCCGCCGATGTCAACTCCTAAAACATAGGGTTTTGTCATGAGATTATTATTAGATGGTTAAACTTTGATTAATGATCTTCTCTCTTGTCCGAGGCGGCGGTCATGATTAAATCCGACACTGCCTCATAAATGTAACATTCCTTTTCCATTTCAAGTTCATGAAGAAGCGACAAATGCTTTCTCATGGTAGGAAAATCTTTTCTTATTGCCGGTCCTGTCTGAGCTTCAGCAGCCGGAAGAGTCTTGAGCTTGTCGATGGTCTCTGAAACGAGAGGATTGATTATTTCTGCGTTAATGCCGCAATCTTTCATGATTTTTTGGCTTACGGCGATCATCGCGTTTGTGAAATTGCAGGCGAACGTGCCGCATAGATGAACCCTACGCCTTTTCTCGCTGTCTGCAATTTCTATATGCGGGAAACCAAACTGTCCGGCTATGTTGCAAATTTTTTCAGTGGTGGAGGCATCGCATCCTTCAACAAGCAATGGGATTGACGAGGGTGGGAGTGGACGCTGCTTGCTGATTGTCTGAAATGGATATAACACGCCATAACCTTTGCAAGGCACATCCTTAAGCACGTCCATGCCGACACTCCCGGTAGTATGAACCACAATTCCCCCTACTTCCGGAAGTTTGGACGCTACCTCAGCTACTACGGAATCGCTGACTGAAATGATATAAAGGTCAGAGTCGACGGGCAAACCATCAAGTGTTCTCGACGAGATGGGCTGCGTATTGAAAATGCGCGCAAATTGCGAACCGACGTTTCCTGTTCCGATGACTGAGACTTTCATTGTGTCAAAAATCATTTTTTAAAACATTGTAGAGCTGATGCACCGGGAGCCCCATGACATTGTAGAAACTGCCATTGATTGAAGCGACAGCAGCACAGCCGATCCATTCCTGAATGCCATAAGCCCCTGCCTTGTCGAGAGGTTTATATTTGTCTACATACCAGGTTGCTTCTTCTCTCGTGAGGGGAGCAAATGTTACGTCAGTGCATGTGGTGAAACTTACTATCTTCTTCTTTGTAGCCACGCAAACTCCTGACGCGACGGTATGGGTACGTCCCTGGAGCTGCATCAGCATATCCACCGCCTCCTCCTCACTGTGAGGTTTACCGAAGATCTTGCCGTCAAGAATTACTATTGTGTCGGCCGTGATCACAAGTTCATCATCTTTTATGTCGGCGGAATATGCTTTCCCTTTCAGCCGAGAAAGATATTCGGCAACTTCAATTGCCGGCAAGTCTTCAGGATAGGACTCGTCAATGCCATCCTTCACCTTTACTTCGAAAGGGATATCAAGCATTGTCAGGAGTTCCTGCCTTCTTGGTGATTTACTTGCTAATATTATATTATAGGGGAACATCTATTTTAATTATGAATTACAAATTATTAATTATGCATTATGAATTATGCATTATGCATTAATATAAGATCTCCATTTGTCAAGAAGTGAGGCCATGTCGGGAGGAATCGGACATTCGAAATCCATCTGCTTCCCCGTTCGGGGATGACGGAATCCGAGGGTTCTCGCATGGAGAGCCTGACGGGGACAGGTCTCAAAACAGTTCTCGATAAATTGTCGGTATTTCGCGAAGGTGGTTCCTTTAAGAATCTTGTCGCCCCCATAACGAGCATCGTTGAAAAGAGGATGCCCTTTATAAAGCATGTGGACACGAATCTGATGGGTCCTGCCGGTCTCAAGCACACATTTGACACAGGTGACATATCCGAAGCGTTCCAACACTTTGTAATGGGTCACTGCGTGTTTCCCTATTTCAGGATCTTCAAATACAGCCATCTGGAGTTTGTTGCGAGGATTTCTGGCAATATTACCTCTGATTGTCCCTTCATCCTCATTGAAATCACCCCATACAAGGGCAACATATTCACGGCGGGTAGTCTTGTTGAAAAACTGCAATCCGAGGTCGGTCTTGGCTTCCGGTGTCTTGGCAATTACAAGCAGACCGCTTGTGTCTTTGTCTATTCTATGCACGAGGCCGAGGCGAGGATCGCTTACGTCATATTCAGGGTTATCGCGGAAGTAGTAGGCGAGAGCATTGACGAGAGTGCCATGATAATTGCCGTGTCCCGGATGCACTACCAATCCTGCAGGTTTATTGACAACCAAAACATCGTTGTCTTCATAGACGATATCCAGCGGAATGTCTTCTGCTATGATTTCAAATTCATAGCGAGGACGATCCATGACGATGCTTACTACATCAAAAGGTTTTACCTTATAGCTTGATTTTACAGGTTTACCGTTTACAATGATGCACCCGGCATCGGCTGCCTGCTGGATGCGGTTGCGCGAGGTCTTCGTCATCCTGTCGACGAGGAACTTGTCGACCCTCAGCAGCTGTTGACCTTTGTCAGCCTCGAAACGGAAATGCTCATAAAGTTCCCTGCCATCTTCTGTGACAAACGTAGGTTCCTCTACAGAGTCAGATTCGACATCGCTATCATTTTCCGCTGCAAGTGGATCACATACAGCCGGAGTTTTTTCCTCTGCTACGTCCGGTCTGTTTTCAATAATACTCATTTGATTCTGGCTCGCTGGTTTCAGGCTCTTCTACAGGGTAAGTCTCGGGCGAAACGGGTTGTTCATCTATCATCATCGGTTCTCCCATATAATTTGGATCAATGTCGCTCCAGATTGAGTCGCGGACACTGCTTAGATTACCATCGAAAACTTCCATCACAATGGCCGCATTTACAGGCACCTTCTGCATCTTTTTCACAACCTTGCCGTTGGCAAATATTTTGGATATGCAGTCGTTTTCACCGAGAATCTTGACAACCCGAATGTTTTTGAAGCCTAATTCCTCAAGTCTGGCTTTTCCCTGGCGGAAAGAAGTCGACCTGAGTGCATCCTCGCGAGGGTTGTTGTCTTCATCTATTATAACCTCCTTCGGATGCACGGCGTTAATGTAGAGGAATATCTTGCGTCCGGGCTTAACAATTGAATTTGATTTTGGAAATTGCTCTATCACGAATCCCGGTTTCTCATCATCTTTATATAGAGAGTCTCGAATGTCGACCTTAAATCCTTTGGAATGTAAAATCTCGATAGCCTGGGAGTAAGACATCTTTTCAACCCCGGGCACAACACAACTTTGACCATGACGGGTGAAGATGGCGAATGAAAGATACACTATTCCCAAACCGGCAATAGCCACCAAAAATATGATTATTAAGTTTGAAAGCACCGGATGGCGCCTGATAAAACCTGTCAGATTCATAAAATTCGATCACAATTTTGAAATAGACTTCAAAGTTAATAATTTTTATTGTAAAAATCATCGTTGATTGAGATTTTTTTATTAACTTTGCATGCTAAATGCGCGATTTGCGCAATTAATACAGACAATGAAGAGAATTCTAAAGATATTTTTGGCTCTCCCCCTGCTGATGATACTGTTTGCATCATGCGGAGAATACAACAAGGTGCTGAAGAGCGCCGACCCTATGGTGAAGTTCGATTATGCCAAGAAAGCGTACGAGCAGCGTAAATATATGCAGGCAATCACCCTGCTTCAAGAGTTACAGATGCCTATGCGTGGCACGGAGTATGGTGAGGATGCAACATTCATCCTTGCAATGTCTTATTTCGAGAATAAAGACTATCTGAACTCAGCTGTCTACTTCAAGAACTATTATCAGCGTTATCCTCGTGGAAAATATGCTGAACTTGCACGTTTCTATTGCGGTTATGGCTACTATCTTGATTCGCCTGAACCTCAGCTCGACCAGTCGCTTACAGTCAAGGCTATTGAGGAACTCGGGGGCTTTCTCGATTATTTCCCCAACAGCGACAAGGCAGGTATTGCAAAGAACGCTATCATAGAGATGCAAGACAAGCTTACTCTCAAACAGCTCCAGAACGCCCAGCTCTACTACAATCTTGGAAATTTCCTTGGCAATAACTATGAGTCATGTATCATTACTGCCAAGAATGCGCTCAAGGATTACCCATATTCGAAATATCGTGAAGATTTTGAAATGCTGATTCTTAAGGCAAAATTTCAGGAAGCAAAAAACTCTATCGCAGAGAAGAGCGAAGACAGATACCGCGATGTGATTGATGAGTATTATTCATTTATCAACACTTATCCTGAATCAAAGAATATATCGGAGGCAAAATCAATATTCAAT
This sequence comes from uncultured Sangeribacter sp., assembly GCA_964421525.1. GTDB lineage: Bacteria > Bacteroidota > Bacteroidia > Bacteroidales > Muribaculaceae > Lepagella. The sequence continues at coordinate 6,065 of CAYQXG010000073.1, forward strand.
ATTGCCTCTAAGCATTTGGGTGAATAAGATAACTTATCTATAGAAAAAACAATACAATCCCTATACGTAAATCATAATTGCATATTATGGACTACAAGAAGACAAACGCACCTCTTACAACTGTGACCCGCGATATGATCGCAATGGCTGAACAGACTGGAAATGTATACGAGACAGTATGCATCATTGGGAAACGTGCAAACCAGATTGCCGTTGAGCTGAAAAAGGAGCTTGAGAAGAAACTTGCAGACTTTGCATCAACCGACAATCTTGAGGAAGTTTCTGAAAACCGTGAGCAAATTGAGATTTCAAAGTTCTACGAAAAACTTCCTAAGCCAACACTGATTGCCACCCAGGAATATGTTGAGCACAAACTTTATTTCTCAAATCCTCTTAAGGAACGTGAGAAGCTTAACGACTAATGAAGCTTCTGCTCTTTAATCCTGAGACTGAATACGCCCTCGCTTCGGGGGCGTCTTTTTATACACCTCCGGCAAGAGTGGAAAAATTGCGTATGGCTAACCAATTGCTTCCGGAAGCATGGGCTGCTGACGGAGATGTAATCTTGGTAGACAATGTGCACGAATGTACGTCTAAATATAAGCTCGTGCAATGGGACATGCTTGGTTCTCTATTTAAAGAGAATCCTGAAATAGAGATAGATCCATGGGGCTGGAACCCTGCTTTAGTGAGGAAACTGAGAGACAGTGGAGTTCCGGAACTGTCACTTCCTGACAAGGAAACTATAAAAGCCATAAGGGAGCTGGCTCACCGACGCACAACTATCCTTCTAAATCAGAAATGGAATGAAATGGTGGGTGAATTGATGAGGGTTGATGTTCCTGTTGAGCTTATGTCTGAAGATGAGTGCATCGGTTTCTTACGCAGCAATCCCGGTTGCTGGATGAAGGCTCCGTGGAGTTCAAGCGGGAGGGGTGTAATCAATACGGCAGCCGATATGACTGAAGAACTCGTGATGCAATGGTGCCACGGTATCATAAGACGTCAGGGCAGTGTGATGGGGGAGACCGGTGCTAACCGCATTGCTGACTATGCCACAGAGTGGAGAATAAAGGATGGCGTTGCGATATATCTTGGGCTATCATCATTTTCCACCTCAAACCGAGGGAAATATATTGAAAATTTTGATATAGGCCAAGATGAGATGGCTGAAAGTTTCAGCAGGATATGCAAGATGAAACTTGAGCCGGTTATTAAGATTCAGAAATCAATATTGGAGAATGTCGTGGGAAAGAGATACAATGGTCCTCTTGGTGTTGATATGATTGTGGAGGCTGACGGTAGGCTCAGACCTTTTGTGGAAGTGAATTTACGAAGGACTATGGGGATGGTGGCTATTATCAATTGATCTTGGTGAGGGATCGGTAGCCGATTTGGAAAAATTCTCTTGAGAAATCTCGTTGTCTGATGATTTCAGATGCATAGACCACTAAGTCTATGTCGATCGGGACGTTGTTGCAAGCCCTTGCGTAAGCATCACGTCCGCAGGATGCTTCATATTCCTTGCATAGAGCCTCGAGTTCTGCCTGAGATTGTGACGAATATCCTTTGCCCACCGCATTGATATATTCTTTCTTGCTACCTAAGCAGTCAGGAGTGGCATAGATAGGAGAGACCTCGAAATTAGCAATGATTTGGCCAAGCCAATCAATTCCGGCCTGTACATTTGCCCGACGATCACCGTGATTTGACCCTAAGCTAAAAACGACTTCCACCTCAGTGGCGATTTCAGACGTCATTTCTTCTTTTTCAAAGTAATCAGAGTAACTTCCGGATAGCTTGACCCCAGACGGAATGGCATGCCAACTTCTCCGGCGCCAATATTTACGTATAGCGAGGGATGCTCAAGATTTCTTTCGAGACCTCCGTAAGTTTCCGGATTTCCGAAATCTTCAATTTCACCTATTCCATTTTCTGTATAGAATCCTCCCCAAGTCTTATACCTCAACGATGCAGGTGAATATCGCTTGCCAAATGCATCTAAGCTCATCTGCATGGCGTGGGTATGGCCGGATAGACTAAGATCGATGTTGGTCTTTTTCCTGACCTCCCTTACCCAATGTTCAGGGTTATGGGTGAGTAGAATCTTGAAGTTCTTATCCTTCAGGTTTTTCCCATTTTCATCAGGATATGCCTTATTAAGGTCGCCATATTTGCCAAACGGGGGTTCTCCCCAATTTTCCACACCTATCAACGCTATGGAATCTCTGCGGTTTCCATTGTTCTTATAAATGAAGGTGTGATCATTGTTGAGCATCTTCCAGCCCGCATTCTTCTGAATTTCTTTGAGCTGATCAAGATTCTTTGCTTTAGCCTCAGCCGAAGGCCAGTCAACGTAGTCACCGTAATCATGATTGCCAAGAATTGAATAGACTCCGTCTGTAGCCTCAAGCTTTGACAATATCTTGGAAAATGCTTTCAGCTCGTCAGCCTTTTGATTCACAATGTCGCCGGTGAATACAATCAAGTCGGGACGCATGTTGTTGATCGAGGTCACAAGATCATTGATGAATCTGGTCTCGGTTCCCCATGTGCCAAGATGAAGGTCTGAAATCTGCACGATGCGATAGCCGTCGAAATTTTCGGGCAGCTTCTCAGATGAGAGTGTCAGGTTCACGTGCTGCTGATGAGTGCGGGTGTAGAGAATCCCATGCCAAACAAGTGCAAAACCAATGATTGCGATCAGTGCACCGAGATAGTTCATCCATAGCCACCTTTTCCCTCGGAAAATAAGGGGGATTCTTCCGATGATAGAGAAAATGCAGTAGATCAGTTTAGGAATGTAGATGCTTAGATAAATTGTCAGCATCCACATTATGGCATATATTCCACCATCCGGATCTCTGCGCGGGAGAGCAACTGCAACTCCTAATGAAATCCAAAGAAGAATGGATATTATGGCGTAGGCATTGCTCCATGCCCATCTGTTTCTGGATTTGCCCTGGCGGATATCGCTCCAGATATAAAAGTCGGTAAGTATACTTAATACAAAAGTAACTATAATTACGGCTAATGGCAGTCTCATCACTCAAATCCTCCTAATATTGCTTTTAACTTGTTTTTGAGTGGGTTGGCATACATGATAAGAATCATCTCACGCATGAAGGAGCGTTCTTCGTCAGTCACGTTGTCAACGTCAATTTTTGTCAATTGCTTATCGAAATACTCAAGACACTCTTTCTTTTCCTCATCAGTATATTTATGAGCGAAGCGATCTGTAGTGTGCAGGGTGTCGTAAGCGATATAGTTTATTGGAAAAATCTCATAACCACGGTGAATAGCAGAATCAATCAGGGCACAAACATATTTTGCAGCTTTATTTGTGTCTTTAAATTCACCTAATTCATCTATTCTCACATTAATGCGGGGCGTTAGCTGGAAATGCACCTTCCCCTTGAACTTAAGAAGTCCTATTTCCATTGAAAACAGGTCGTCTTTCTGAGACTTCTTGAATTCCGGGTCTCTTCTTCTCATCAGGAATTCCTTCACCTTGAGATAGTCGTTGGGGTCATACTCATAGCTAATGGCAACCGGCATTAGGTTTATTTCCTTGATCTTTTGCATGAAAGTGCCGTCACCACCCATCGAGAGCATCTTTATCAACGACTCCTGAGTGTGGTCGCTTGAATCTTTGGCGCGTCCTTCCCTTTGTGCAATCCAAACAGACTCATGTTTCTCCATGATGGCATAGTGGATATAAGCGGAAAGTTTCTTTGCAGCTTCCAGACCTTCCCTAAGTCCTGTGTTTCGCTTAACTATGAAACTATTGTTTAACCTCACAAGATCAGAAATCCAATCAAATACGAGAAGGTTGTTTCCGATAGCCACTTCCGAGGTAGGCCATCCTCTTCTTAAGAAGCTCAAATTGAGAAAAGAAGCATCGAGCACTATGTCTCTGTGGTTGGTGATGAACGTATAGTTCAATGCCGGATTAATATATTTCACACCTCCTAAAGTGATTCCGGAAGTAGTGGTCTTTCCGAGCATCTCAAGAAAAGGAAACATGATTCGCCTTTGAAAATCGTGGCGGTTATTGGTTCTCTTGAGTTCGGATATGAGTGCAGGGACATCTTCCTGCGGCATCACATAAGAAATCGCATGAAGAAATCCCGGATCTTCAATTAGTTTATCCAGAGTAGTGCGGAAGACTGAGTCATCGTGGGGCGCTATGTCGCTGAAATCGAAATCCTTATTTGTCATCTCAACACATTGTCTATTTGGGGTCAGCGGCTTGGTACCGCCTACATTTTGTTAATTATTCCAAGGCTATTTCACCTGATTTGCAAAGTTACAAAAATTATCCCTATTATCAAAACGGTTTTTTGTTTTTTTATGAGGCGGGGCCTTAGAACTTGGATGCTCTTCTATATAAGAAGATACCGATGATGAGATAAACTATGTTTGGAATCTGCATTGCAACAGCAGGCGAAGTGTATCCGTTGATGGCAAAAGATGAAGTGATTGTGCTGAAGAGAATATAGCTGAAACTCAAGGCAAGACCAATACCTATGTTGATGCCCATTCCACCTTTCACCTTTTTTGAAGACAATGACATTCCAATCAATGTGAGAATAAAAGCGGCGGCGGTTTCTGCAAGTCTTTTTTCCCGTTCTATCTCAAATTTCTTGATATTTGCTACACCTCGCATCTTTTGTTTTCTGATGTAGTCAGACAGCTGCGGAGTTGTGAGCATCTCCTGGTCGTTGGAGGCAATCAGGAAGTCTTTGGGCTCTATTGGAATAATACTATCCAATGTCGATCCTTTTTTGATACTCTCGTTCATTCCATCGAAATCACGAATCATGTAGTCGTGAAGTTTCCAATGGTACATTTTTGTAGAGTCGTATTCTATAGAATACGCTGTGAGTCGCGACACCAATGCTTTACCATCAAATTTATCGAGAGAGAATCGGAATCCTTTCTTTATGGTGTTGTCGTATCTTCCGAAATATGCCACTTCTCCCGGTCGCACCATAAGCTGGATGTTGGTGCCATAGGAGATTTCCTTGTTCTTGACGTATTTATTGGTGTATTTAATACGATCCACGTTGGTGGGTGGAATGATATAGTTGGAGAGAGCGAATGTTATGGCAGCTATGATGGCAGCTCCAATCATGTATGGTCGCAGCAATCTTCGGAATGTGATTCCACTTGAAAGCATGGCAATTATTTCCGAGTTGTCGGCAAGCTTTGTTGTGAAGAAGATGACCGAGATAAAGACGAAAAGTGGAGATAGCTGGTTTGCAAAATAAGGAAGGAACGATGCAAAATAATCAAACAGAGTCTCTTTCAATGGTGCGGTCAGGAATGCATCAAGCTTCTCGGTGGTGTCGAACATCGCTATGACGAGAAGGAGAAGGAGAGTGGCAAGAAAATAAGTGCCGAGGAATTTGCCGAGGATATATCGGTCAATAATTGTCAAAGGATTACTGAATTTGAACTTGAACTTCTTTCCTGACTTCTTTTCAGTTGCTTTTGAGATTGCATCGGCATCAGAGCTGTCGGATGAAACGGTAGCATCGATGAGATCAGGATTGCTGTCGGTGTCAGATGTGACCTCAACGGCAATGTCCTCTTGGAAATCGCCTGTTGAATCAGCAGATTCATCAAATTTCTTCTCTATATCCTCTTCCAACATTATTAAAGTCTTCTTGTCACATTCTCAATCATGACGCTTTTCCATGAAGAAAAGTCACCTGCAATGATATGTTTTCTTGCCTCGCCAACGAGCCAGAGATAGAAGCCGAGATTGTGGATGCTGGCTATCTGCATGGCAAGCAGTTCATTGGCAATGAAAAGATGGCGCACATAAGCTTTGGAATACACTTCATCGACATAGGTTGGTCCACCGGGATCGAGAGGGGAGAAGTCGTCGGCCCATTTTTTATTGCGCATGTTCATTATGCCATTCCGGGTGAACAACATTCCATTTCGTCCGTTGCGTGTAGGCATAACACAATCCATCATGTCTACTCCACGGTCTATTGCCTCAAGTATGTTTGCCGGTGTTCCGACCCCCATAAGATAGCGTGGCCTGTCGGCAGGAAGTATATCGTTGACGATTTCTATCATCTCATACATCTTTTCCGTAGGCTCACCAACCGCCAGGCCACCAATAGCATTGCCGTCTGCATCGAGATCGGCTACAAATTTAGCCGATTCCCTGCGGAGGTCGGGATATACACAACCTTGAACAATTGGGAAAAAAGTCTGCTGATAACCGTATAGGCCTTCTGTCTCTTTATATTGTTTCCAGCCTCGTTTTAGCCATCTCAGGGTTAGACCGAGAGAATTTTTGGCATAATCATAATCGGAATCACCGGGTGCACATTCATCGAGTGCCATCATAATGTCGGCTCCGATTATTCGCTGAATATCTACCACTCCTTCCGGAGTGAAAAGATGCTTGCTTCCATCAATATGGCTGCGGAAATAAGCACCTTCCTCTTTAAGTTTACGGTTGTTTGAGAGGGAAAAAACTTGAAAACCACCTGAATCTGTCAGAATGGGAAGCTCCCAACCATTGAATTTATGCAGACCTCCCGCCTGACGTAAGATTTCAAGCCCCGGGCGCAGATAAAGATGATAGGTATTTCCAAGAATAATCTGGGCTTTAATGTCATCGCGCAACTCATGCTGATGCACAGCCTTCACACTGCCTACAGTGCCGACTGGCATGAATATAGGTGTCTGTATATCGCCGTGTGCGGTAGTAATGACGCCTGCCCTGGCGGAAGTGCCGGGGCAGGTGTTTTCAAGTTTGAATTCTAGTGGCCTCACTTGATGATTCCGTGCTTTTTGAATACTTTTTGGATGGCCTCAAGAGAACGGGTCACCTGCTCTTTGGTATGAGTAGCCATCAGTGAGTAGCGAATAAGTGTGTCTTGGGGTGCAACCGCGGGGGAGACTACAGGATTGACGAACACTCCTTCTTCAAGAAGGTCGCGGGTCACTGCGAATGTCTTGTAATCATCGCGGATAAAGAGCGGTATGATAGGGGTAGATGTGTGACCTATCTCGCAACCCATAGCCCTGAAATTATCAAGGGCATAGTTGGTTATGTCCCACAGATGTTTCTGACGTTCCGGCTCGCTCAACATAATATCCATTGCAGCAAGAGCGGCGGCAGTCGAAGCCGGTGTTATAGAGGCTGTGAATATATAGCTTCTTGAATGATGACGAAGGAAGTTGGTGATTTCCTTATCGGTGGCAATGAAACCTCCAAGAGAAGCAAAGGATTTAGAGAATGTGCCCATTATAAGGTCAACATCTTTGGTAAGACCGAAATGATTGACCACTCCACGTCCACCTTCGCCGAACACACCGATGCCATGAGCCTCATCCACCATCAGGCTTGCATCATATTTTTTAGCAAGATCCACCATCTCCGGGAGCTTTGCCACGTCGCCCTCCATAGAGAAAACACTATCGGTCACTATAAGCTTGATGCTTTCGGGCTTGCATTTCTTCAGCACATTTTCGAGCGACTCCATGTCGTTGTGCTTATATTTAAGAGGCTGGGAGAAAGAGAGACGCCTTCCTTCAACTATAGAAGCATGATCTTGCTCGTCGCAAATTATATAGTCTTCGCGTCCGGTCAGAGTGCTTACAACACCAAGATTTGTACCAAAACCTGTGGAATAGACGATAGCATCATCTTTGCCGACATAATCAGCAATCCTGGCTTCAAGTTCTTTGTGGATGTCGAGAGTTCCGTTGAGAAACGGGCTACCAGCCATTCCGGTGCCATATTTTTTAGTGGCAGCGACTGCAGCCTCGATCACTTTAGGATGATTTGTGAGACCCATATAGGAGTTCGATCCAAACATGAGCACTTTCTTTCCGTTCATGAGAACTTCAGTGTTCTGCTCGCTTGAGATAGGCCGGAAATAAGGATACACGCCGGCAGCCTTAGCTTTCTGCGGAGCATCGTATTGCGATAGCTTTTCCTGTAATTTCTTCATTTTCTATAATATTGTCGCCCGTGGAAGCGGACTATTTATTAAGATATAGTTCTCTTTGATGTGCAAAATTAGTAAAAATATCTTAATATTCTGTTATTTTTTGTTATTTTTTTCATATTTTGTCATTTTTGACAAGGTTTTTGACACTAAAATTAGTGGTATTAATAAATTTTTATAATTAATAATGCTTTGATAAATAAATGGTTAGATGAAAAATATAAGCAAATTACGGATATAGTGAAACATTTAGCACGTCATTTGTTTATATATCAAACGAAGATGAAAAACACAATCAATCGGGAGTTCTCCCGAATGAAAATCACCTTCAGATAGAAATAACGAATAATATTAACTTAAATTTAAAAATATAAAATATCATGGGAAAGATTATTGGAATTGACCTTGGCACCACCAACAGTTGCGTGGCTGTACTCGAAGGTAAAGATCCTGTTGTAATACCTAATGCAGAAGGACGTAACACAACACCGTCAGTTGTTGCATTTGTTGATGGTGGCGAACGTAAGGTAGGTGATCCTGCAAAACGTCAGGCTGTGACCAATCCTACTCGTACTATCTATTCTATAAAGAGATTTATGGGAGAAAAATGCTCCCAGGTTGAAGACGAAATCAAGCGCGTACCTTATAAAGTAGTTTGCCAGAACGATATGCCTAAGGTAGATATCGATGGCCGTGACTACACTCCGCAGGAGATTTCAGCAATGATCCTTCAGAAGATGAAGAAGACAGCTGAAGATTATCTTGGTCAGGAAGTGACTGAAGCAGTTATCACAGTTCCTGCATATTTCGATGATTCTCAGCGTCAGGCTACCAAGGAGGCCGGTGAGATTGCAGGTCTTAAGGTTCGCCGAATCGTTAACGAGCCTACAGCAGCAGCGCTTGCGTATGGTCTCGACAAGAGCCAGAAAGAACAGAAGATAGCAGTGTTCGACCTTGGTGGCGGTACATTCGATATCTCAATCCTTGAACTTGGCGATGGCGTGTTTGAGGTTAAGTCTACCAACGGTGATACTCACCTCGGTGGTGATGATTTCGACCACGTGATCATCGACTGGCTTGCTGATGAGTTTAAGAAAGATGAGGGTGTAGATCTCCGTCAAGACCCGATGGCTATGCAGCGTCTGA
>CAYQXG010000074.1:0-9932 GCA_964421525.1 uncultured Sangeribacter sp.
CTCTATTTTTACACAAAAATAGAGACTGCCTAACTTTTATTGTTAGACAGCCTCTCATTATGTTTCCGGGGAATTCCTCTATTTATGAGTGGTACGGCTCAATAACCCCACAATCCAGAGCAGGAACACAGCTCCTACCACAGAAGTGATAAGGCTGCCGATGATGCCGGATGTGTGAATGCCCAGCAGACCGAAAAGCCAGCCACCAAGCACACCGCCGATGATGCCGACAACGAGATTTACAATCCAACCGAAGCCACCGCCTCTCATTAGCTTACCGGCGACTGCCCCGGACGCAATTCCAATTAATACAAACCAGATAAAGTTCATAGTGATTCTTTTTTAGTTTTTAGTTATTTAACTTAGTAACACCGATATTGGGTGTTTTGTTTGAACTCACTCACTACTTTAACCGTAAGCATTAACTCATAGCCCTTAAGTTGAGCGAGCGAAACTTAGATAATTAATCATTAATCATTGATCATTAATCATTAATCATCACTCTTTCACCTCCGCCGGAAGTATCGGCATAGCCCCCTTCTTGGTGCATACAAAAGCAGAAGTCTTCACTGCACAGGCATGAGCCTCAGGCACCGACTTCCCTTTCAGTATGCTTGCTATGAAAGCGGCAGTGAATGAATCGCCTGCGCCTACGGTGTCGGCCACCTCCACCTTTGGTGTCGGCTGGAAAGACACGTGTCCCGGTGTGAACACGTAGCTGCCGTTGACGCCACAGGTCAGAATGAGCATCTTCAGATTGTACTTGCCAAGAAGAATCCAGCACTTGTCCTGTAGGTCAATGCCTGGATAACCGAACATACGGCTCACAGTCACCAATTCCTCATCATTGATCTTGAGGATATTGCAACGTTCCATTGAATTGGTGAGAATTTCCTTGTTGTAGAAACCCTGGCGAAGGTTCACGTCGAATACCACCAAACTATCATTTGTCATCGGCATCGCATCAAGAAACTTGTTGATAGTCTCACGCGAAACCACATTGCGCTGTGCCAGCGAACCGAAACAGACAGCCTTGGTCTTCTTTGCCAATCCCTCGAGAGCCTCATTGAAGGGGATGTTGTCCCAGGCAACGTTCTCCTTTATATCGTAGATTGGAATGCCTGCCTCGTCGAGTTCAACCTGTACGGTGCCTGTCGGATAAGGCACAACAGAAATAAGCTGATTAAGTCCCTTTGATGTGAAATTATCAAGAATCTCCTTGCCGAGATGATCATCGCCAACCGCGCTAACCACACAACTCGGCAGTCCGAACTGCGACACATGATAGGCAAAGTTCGCCGGTGCGCCACCTATCTTCTTTCCTTCCGGAAGTATATCCCATAGGGCTTCCCCCATCCCTACCACTAAATCTTTATTTTCCATCATATTATATTCAATTATAAATTATTAATTCTCAATCATCATACACCTTCTCCACAACGCGAAATCCAATTCATCATTAATCATTGATCATTGATCTTAAATGATCAGGCCTGCTTGATTTTCAGCGTATAGAACGCAAGATAAAGCACTCCCAAAGTCATAACAGCCACAGCTCCTACAACTCCCACGGCGTCCTGTGCAAATCCCATGCAGAGAGGGAACACTGTGCCGCCGAATAGGCCCATGATCATGAGGCCCGACACCTCATTCTTCTCATTTGGCTGGCGGTTGAGTGCCTGTGCAAATACTACGCTGAAGATGTTGGAGTTGCCAAATCCGATGCAGGCGATAGCAGCAAGAACTATAAACTGTGAGGATGCCACGAAAAGACCGATCATTCCAAGAGCCATGCAGAATACGCTGAATGCAAAGAAAGATTTAGCCGACATCTTGGCAAGGATGAAAGAACCGAGCAGACATCCTCCCGTGCGGAAATAGAAATATATCTGTGTCCCTATCACTGCATCCTCCACACTGAGGGCAAACTTCTCACGCAGAATCTGTGGGGCAAAGGTATTGGTGCCCACATCGATACCCACATGACACATGATGCCGAGGAAACAGAGAAGCACAAAAGGTATTCTCAGAAGAACCACACACTCACGTATGCCGGTCACCTTATCCGGTCGTTCCTCCTCAATCGGAGTGGCTCCCAATGCCGCGATTGAAAGAAGGCAGACAACAGCGAATATCGGGAATAGTGCTCTCCAGCCCAAGCCGAAGGTCGGGAATAATGCCGCTGCTCCCCATGCCATGAGATAAGGGGCAAGAAGCGACGCGAGAGCCTTCACAAACTGCCCGAAGGTAAGGGTAGATGCAAGCTTGGTCGGATTGATGAGACCGGAAACCAACGGGTTGAGTGAGGTCTGCATCACTGCATTGCCGATGCCGAGAAGAGAGAAGGCTATGAGCATCGTGTAGTAGCCGTTTCCAAAGATCGGGATGATAAGGGAAATAAGTGTCAGAAGAAGGGAGAACAACACGGTCTTCTTTCTGCCTATCTTGTTCATCAGCATTCCGGTTGGAACCGAGAATATCAGAAACCAGAAGAATACGAGCGACGGTATGAATCCCGCCATGGAAGCACTCAGGTTCAGGTCTTCCTTAACGAAGTTGGTGGCAGATCCCACCAGGTCTACAAATCCCATTGCGAAGAAGCAGAGCATCACGGGAATAATCTGCATCATGAAAGATTTGCGGTCGGTTGCTATTGATTGTGACATTTTTATTTAGTGTTTATTTAATTCCAAAATCAAACTATTAAACAGATAAACGATTAGCCAATCACCCCTTCAAGGAATATATCTTAAGGTTACTGATTCTTACCTTTCCGTTTGCAGATAAAACCGAGAAAGAACTGTATGGTTCATTCGGGAAAACAAGATTGGTCTGCACAAACTGTCCATTGTTGCCAAATATCTCGATGCTCGACCTGTCTACAAATATTCGGAGCGATATCTTGCCGTTGGTCTCGAATGTAGGAGAGACTGTGACAGCCGGGAAACTTTCGCTGAAATCAACGTTGCCACTCTGCCGACGGTCAAACTGAAGGGTGTGATCCTGAGCGTTGTAGATCATCTCCACGTTCTCCCCTCTTTTGTTTGCGAGTTTCATCACCACGGTCCCCGCATCCTGGCAGTCAATATCAACAAGGATTTCGCAGATCCCGCTGTTGCTCTGCGGAAGATTGAAGCTCACCGGGGTCTTGCCTACCTTCATGCTTGATTTGGCTGCTACGAGCTTGTCTCTCATTGCTGTCAACTCAGGAGATGGGGCGCTTGAGGCATATATCTCGCCGTCAGGACCTTTGAAAAGGCCTATTTCCCTCGGCAGGGTATTGGCGCTGCGGAATTGCTTAGTTGGAACGTCAGCGGCATACTGCCAGTTGCTCATCCATCCTATTGCAGTGCGTCGTCCGTCGGGAGCATCGCTCCAGCTCACGAGTGCGTAGTTGTCCTTGCCATAGTCGAGCCATTTGGTGGCTATCTTTCCTGATGCATCTGTGTCTGCCTTGAAAGTCTTGCCGTCCCAGTCGCCTGTGAAATATTGTATTGCGGAGCCTCCGAACGGTCCTCCCGGATTGATGTTGCAGATAAGCACCCATTTCTTCTCATCGGTTCCTTCTATCGGGAGTTCGAAGAGGTCGGGACATTCCCACACTCCATCCTGGCAACCTTCACCCTTGCCGAAACCGCTCCGGAGCGTCCAGGTCTTCAGGTCGGGCGATGTGAAGAAAAGAATCTCATGGTCAAGGGCATGCGCGAGCACTAAATTCCACTCCTTGGTCTCATCATTCCAAAACATATTCGGGTCTCTTGCCTCGCTCTCGAGAGTGAGTATAGGATTGCCCGGATAGGGGGTGAAAGTGGCACCGTTGTCGTTGCTGTGGGCAAGGCTCTGCATCTGGCTGGTGCCGGCTGATGTATAGAGCGCGACAACGGCATCCTTGCCGAATCCGGCTGTCCCCTCATGGTCGATCACACAGCTGCCGCTGAAGATCGAGCCCAATCCGTCAGGACGGATAGCTATAGGCTCATGATTCCAGTTTACGAGATCCTTTGATGTGGAATGAGCCCATGTCATATTCTGCCATTTCGATCCGTAAGGGTTATATTGGTAGTATAGATGCCACACTCCATCCTTATAGAACATGCCGTTCGGGTCGTTCATCCATCCGTAGAGCGGTGTATGGTGGTAGAGTGGGCGGTATTGCTGCTCCTTGTCTTGAATATCCAATGTCTCGGTCAAAGTTATCCCCTTCCAGCAGGCATCTTCCTTTGCCTCGCGCACTGAGCCACGGCCTTGCGGCGTCACAACATCGAGAACCACTTTCTTCCCTTTATATGGGGAGAGGTCGAAAGGAACGAGATAGTCAGTCTTCGACTTTGCCAGACGCACATAGATTGTCTCTGCAATCTTGCCGTCTACGAGCACATTGATCCGGGCATCGTCAATATTCTCCTGCACCGGAAGCATAAGATACTTTTCGTCGCCTGTCACTCTCACAAGAGTATTGTTCACCCCGAGATGATCTATCTTCAGATCCTCGGCTCCATGGGCCGACAGCGAGGCGGAGGCCATGATTCCCATTGCTGTCATTGCTGTGATGAATAGTTTCTTCTGTTTCATATATTTTGTTTTTTCATTTCCTTTTTAATCTCGCATCCGGAGGTTTCCAGTCCTGCTGTCACTTCCGGATGCGATGCGTTCGAACCTAAACAATTTTTTACCTGTGTTTTCCTGTATTTCTCAAACCTAATAAACCTAATACACTAATAACTTTATTTAAAAACAATCTTTATTTTCCATTAAATAGCCGATCAAACATCTATCTGTTTCGACGATGCAAAACTACAACATTTTTTCAAAATCAACTATAACAAACCGTGTATTAAGCATAAAATTTGTTGCGAAGCACAATTTTTCATACTCAATACACGGTATTTTATACTTTCAGACTTAGACCCTATAACCCCATAACCCTATAACCTCTCATTAAGAATCTTCCTGACATAGATGCCTATGTTCGTGTCATGCTTGTCAATCCCTAATTTCTTGCGGATAGCGCTGCTGATATTGACGTGGCTCCGTTTCTTCATGTAGTTTCCCACTTCCTTGCCCCTCAGTCCGATGGCATAGAGGCATACGTAGTTGATCTCGCTTTCAGTGAGCCCGTGATCCTCAAAATAGCGTATGAAGCGAGGATGAGAGGCCTGAAACGCAAGCCGGTTGCTGTTCATGAACTCCTCGGTGTTTTCAGTCAGCTGCTTCACCCACATATCATAAGGCTCCACATATTTGGAATTATCGGTGATATAGCCTGCCAAAAGGGAGTTGAGCATCTCGATGCGCGTCCGGATAGCCTCCTGCACTTCCGCCGGAATCTCTTCCTGAGTATCAAGCAGCGTCTTGAGACTCTCGCTCTCATTTTCAAGAGTCTCAACCCTATGCGTAAGGTTTTCGGCCTCCATTGCCTTCTTGTCTCTTTCCAGCTGTAGGTTGGCGTTTTCAAGAGAAAGTTTCTCTCTTTCAGTCTTCAGCTTCTCATTTTCAAGTTCAGACATGCGGTTTTTCTCCAATGCCATCATCTTTTGATTCTTGTTGCTCCTTACTAAAAGAGTCAGGACCAAAATGCAAAGCACCAAGACTGTTATGCCTCCAATGAGACCAAAAATCATATTGGAATGTATTCGGGCATCCCTTTCTGCTTGTAGTTCCAAAGCATGCTTTTCTGCCACCGACTTGCTTTTCTGATCAAATTTATTGAAGTTGATAGTTTCCAATCTTGAAACAAAGCCCTTATATGCTGTTAGGGCGTGCTCATATTCCTGCACATCCTCAAGTACACGATACTTTATCGACAGGTATTTTAAGGTATCATAAGGCACTCTGCTGTCATCAATATAATTGAATATTTGTATTGCCGATTTATTATTTCCGAGTTTATTGTATGCCAAAGCAAGATTCAGCAATCCCGTTACATTATAGTTCTCGTTATCTTCATGCTTTAATATGAACTTTTCTAATTCCTTGGAAGATCCGAATGTTATCAAGTATGCCAATTTATATCCTCGCAATCTTGTTTGCTCGTTTTCTCCTAACGAATTAAACTTATCAATTATATTGATGATACTGTCCGCCCGCTCTTTATTTTCCAATATTATCATCCCAGATAAGGCGCGCATCAGACAATCAAATTCATAATAATCAAGAGCCTTATCTTGGTAGATACGTGCAGCTTGCAGGTGATTCGACGTATAACTCTCTAAGTCATAGAAACTATTATATATAATACCCTGGGCAACAAGAGTCCTGGCAATAGTCAATGAGTCATGAGCACCGTTTGTGTTATCAAGCCCCTTGATAAAGCTGCTAAGCGCACTGTCTCTTTCATTCCTGTTCTGATAAATTCTTCCCTTATAATAATAGGTACGGAGTTTTTCATCGGGAGTTCCATTTTTTATATAATAATCTATCGCAGGCTGCAGAATATCAAAAGTAGTGGTATCTATGTAATTCTTGTCGAGCGCCATAGACTTAAGCAGAGAATAGCGAGCTTTCTGACTATTCCCTTTAATATTAGATACACCAATTGAGTCAAGGATTGCGAGTGCCGAATCAGGACGATTCTCCATCAGAAGTTCTGCTGAATCAAGAATCCATTTAATAGATTCCGAACCTCTGTCGCATCCGACGACTGACAGAAAAAGAGTAATCAGAATTACAGGAATTATCCTTGCTTTATGATAGTCAAATTTGAAATTCATGTTGCAAAATTACTCAAATTCCCCAATATATGAAAGTTTGATAACCATTGCGCAGAAATAAATTTTTACAATTTTAATATAATATTTATAATTAACACTTTATATAGTAATCTTTCTAAAAATATGAAACTTTTTATTTGGCAGATGAAAGTTTGAAGCAGAAGTTTTACATCATCAAAAACCAACGTTCAACATTTAATAACTACCAAAATGAAAAAGATTTTTTCACTCGCTCTCTCCATTTTGGCATTGGTGGTTCCTGCGTTTGCACAGGATTCAGACAGTAATTCAACCTCCGTACCAATAGCTATGGATACACATTCTATATGAATGAGCCAAATTAGCAGATCTAACCAAATTTGAGTGTGCCTACTATTTCAGTAAGCATGTACTTTGTCTTATGATTCTTATGATAATGTAATGTTATCTTTTACAACACCAACCAAATAATAATTAATTACGATGCGGTCAAAAAAATTTTTATTATTCATCCTTATACTATCCCTGTACCCGGCTTTGTTTGCATATCCGATAAAAGAATGGATGGATCCATTTCCTCAACATACTCTGCAGATTTCAAAAATACACGTTCATCAGGTTCATTTGACATTGATTACTCTAAAACATTGAATAACGGTTCTTCTATTTGGGCAGGGAATCATCTGACAGCAACATACGACATAATTAAACAGACTTTGCCTGCTAATCCCATTTTCCATAACCCCATAACCCTATAACCTCTCATTAAGAATCTTCCTGACATAGATGCCGATGTTCGTGTCATGCTTGTCAATACATAATTTCTTGCGGATAGCGCTGCTGATATTGACGTGGCTTCGTTTCTTCATGTAGTTTCCCACTTCCTTGCCCCTCAGTCCGATGGCATAGAGACATACGTAGTTGATCTCGCTTTCGGTAAGCCCGTGATCCTCAAAATAGCGTATGAAGCGAGGATGAGAGGCCTGAAACGCAAGCCGGTTGCTGTTCATGAACTCCTCGGTGTTTTCAGTCAGCTGCTTCACCCACATATCATAAGGCTCCACATATTTGGAATTATCGGTGATATAGCCTGCCAAAAGGGAGTTGAGCATCTCGATGCGCGTCCGGATAGCCTCCTGCACTTCCGCCGGAATCTCTTCCTGAGTATCAAGCAGCGTCTTGAGACTCTCGCTCTCATTTTCAAGAGTCTCAACCCTATGCGTAAGGTTTTCGGCCTCCATTGCCTTCTTGTCTCTTTCCAGCTGTAGGTTGGCGTTTTCAAGAGAAAGTTTCTCTCTTTCAGTCTTCAGCTTCTCATTTTCGAGTTCAGCCATACGCGCTTTCTCCATAGCCATCGTCTTTTGATTCTTATTGCTTCTGACAAGAAGAGTCATGATAATTATGCCAAGCACAAGGACTGTTATGCCGCCAATGAGACCCAAAATCATATTGGAATGTATTCGGGCATCCCTTTCTGCTTCAATTTCCAACTGATGTTTTTCTTCCACAGTTTTTGCATTCTGCTCAAATTTTAATGTATTGATGGAATCCTTGATTTGACTGAATTTCCAGTAGGAGGATAATGCATCCTTGTAATTTCCACCATCCTTTAAAATATTTACAGATTTTGCCAAAAACTTAAGTGTGTCATACCGCCTTCCACTGTCTTTTACAAAATTGAGCATCCTTATAGCCTGCTCGCTATTGCCTAATCTATCATACGCAGAGGCAAGGTTCAATACTCCTTCTATGGAAGTGCCAATGCTATTGCCGTAATGATCAACCAGGTATTTAATATCATCATTTGTCTCAAATTGAAGCGAATATGCTAATTTATAACTTAGCAATATATCATTCTGATTCTCGGAGGGAGATGGGAAGTCATGATTTATTATACGCAAAAGGCTGTCTGCTTTACTTTGCTGTTTTAGGGCTATTGATGATATTAAAATATTGAGCAAGCAGTCTAATTCATGGTTTTTATTAGCTTTTTTTCGATATATGTCAGCTGCTTTTTCATAATTATACATATATCTGTTTAGATCATTAAGTCCATAATATAATACAGCCTGCGCAACGTATGTGCGGGCGATGGTCAGAGAATCATTACAATTATCTATATTATCCAATCCTTTTATGAAAGAAAACAGTGCTTTATCACGTTCATTCTTATTCTGATAGATACGACCCTGGTAATAATATGTCCTCAGCTTCTCATCCGGTGTCCCTTTCTTTAAATAATAGTCAATAGCTGGTTGCAGGACATCAAATGCAGTGGTGTCAAAATAGTTCTTGTCGAGTGCCATTGACTTCAGCAATGCATAGCGGGCTTTCTGACTCTCCCCTTTGAGATCGGATTCATCTATTAAGTCAATTATTCCGAGAGCCGAATCCGGTCGGCTCTCCATCAAATTCTCCGCCGAATCCAGACTCCTTCCGACAGATTCCGAACCCCTGTCGCATCCGCCGATTGACAGAAAAAGGAAAAACAGCATTAAAGGAATGATCCTTGCTATATGACAGTCTTTTTTTGAATTCATATTGCAAATTTACTCATTTTATTCCATTTATGAAAGTCTGCTCCTCTTTGCGCGGAAATATTTTTAGCCGCTTGTTGCATATCCTTATATATCATTATATTACAAAATTAAAATTTTTCAAAATATGAAACTTTTTATTTGGTAGATGAAAGTTTGAAGCAGTAATTTTGCATCATCAAAACAAACTAATCACATTAAAAATTCAGCAAAATGAAAAAGTATCTTTCATTAATGATTTTCGCAATGATGGCGATCTCATTTCCGGTTTTCGCGGATGATTCAAAAGGCAATCAATCCCAAATGCCTTTGACATTAGAACTACATGACATTGTGCCAACTCCTACCGTACATCGTGCACCCATGCATATTTGCGTGGAGGCTTTTTATGATGCATTTTCTCAGACTCTAACAATCCAATATAATGGAAACGCAACCGGCGAAGTCCTTCTGTATAAAGATGGGCAACTCTTGGAGAGTTCATCAGAAATCAGCACAACCTTTATAGTCTCCGAATCAGGGTTCTACACAATTGAAATCATCACTGATTTCTGGAAAGCATCCGGATCTATAGAGATTTAATTGCTCTTTTCTCTCCTATTTTATATACTTATGAATTGATATTAGCCGGCAATATATCAGACAGAACAAACTGTATAAAAGTCGCGTAATCCGAAAAGCGATACGAGTAGGGATAATGAAAAAA
>CAYQXG010000074.1:10032-14834 GCA_964421525.1 uncultured Sangeribacter sp.
ATAATGAAAAAATATTCGACCGAAGCAAGGGAATTGCTTTCCTCAATAGAGCTTTATAATATTAAGGCTGGAGGAGGAAATGAACCAGAAACGGGTGATGAATCTACAGATTGTTCAATCTGTACGACATGCGTTGGCTGTACATCTTGTACCTTATGTACAAATAGCTACTATGATATATTTTAGCAATAATCCAAATTCAGTATGGCACATTTCTAATTGGTGCCATACCGAATTATTTAAAGAAATTTAAAATAATGAGAAGATTTATAAGTTTAAACCCGGACTATATCTTAAAGCCGGATGAGGGTAGAACACTTATCATGGCACGTTTTGTCGGCAGAAACAGATTGAAAGGGATATCTGATTCCTTCACAAATATTATACATCCAATTTATGCAATGATACTTAGCTGTATGGACGGCCGGGAATATGAAGAATGTATAGATGAAGCCGCCAAAATTCTTGAGGTTCCTAAACATTTGATTGAAGATTTTATTAATAAAGTGTTGGATAACCATGAACAGGTTTATATAAAAAACATAGATAGTATCTCTGCGTTTCCCCCTAATACCATCATTACTCTCCCCTCAGAGATTCATTCAAGGCGTTATGAACCAATGACTTTTTCCTATTCAAAATTGGACTTACGCATGAAACGACATCTAACCCCTTCTTCTGTCACATTGATGGTAAACAATATATGTATGACAGATTGTGTATATTGCTATCAAGATAAAACAAGAATTGCTACATGTACACTTCCTTTAGATAGAATCTTTGAGATAATTCGCGAGGCACGTAAACTAAATGTTAATTCATTTGATGTGATTGGCGGGGAATTTTTCCTATATAAACATTGGCGAGAGGTTTTAAGGGAATTGAAAAAATATGGATTCAATCCTTATTTATCTACAAAAATACCATTGGAGGAGAAGGACATCAAATTCCTCGCTGAAATTGGAATTTGTGACATTCAGTTATCAATTGACTCTCTTATTGAAGATAATCTGAAGCCTTCATTAGGGATTTCTTCAGGTTATGTTGAAAAAATGCACAGATGCCTCAAGCTTCTGGAGAAATACAATATACCAGTTATGGTACATTCTGTGTTGACTAAATATAATGCAAGTGTCAAAGATATGGATTCTGTGTTTAATGCTATTACAGAGTTCTCCAACTTAATTGATTGGCATATTGTTAAAGGAGAAGCATCACTATATCCAAAAGTTAAATATAGTGATATTGAAATAAAACAAAAGGATTTAAACGATATCGTCGACCACTTAGAAAACCTAAAGGCTATATCATCTGTTCCAATTCATATTCCACAAAAAGAAACTGTAAATACTATTACGGAACAAAATTATTCGGCAGTCTCATCCAACAGGAAACATAAGTTTTTTCAAAGATCCTTTTGCAGCGGTTTGTTCTCATCGTTGTACATTCTTCCCAATGGTCAGGTAACTATGTGTGAACAACTGTATTGGAATAAAGATTTTATCGTTGGTGATGTTACTACAAGTAGCCTTGAAGAAGTGTGGAACTCCGATAAGGCGAAATCTATATTTTTTATAAAACAGGAAGATATCCCCGCGGATTCAATTTGTCATTCCTGCAACTATTTCGAGGCTTGTCGTTCCATAAGACAGGTATGCTATAGAGAAATAATCAAAAAATATGGAAAACAGAAGTGGTATTATCCTGATGCAAACTGCCCTTTCTCAAAAAACCAACATTTTTAACTATCTAATTGTTTCAATATGAAACCATTTCCTATACTATTCATACTGATTTTTCCTTTATGTGCTGCGGCCCAGAATGATTCCATATCAAATCAGGAGCAAAGCATCAAAAATCTGGACGAGGTATTGGTCAAGGCTACAAAAACGATGACAATGCTTGACAGCGACGGCATGGTGACGACTATTGCAGGAACTCCACTCCAAACTCTTGAAACTGCAAATGACGTATTAGGATATATTCCAGGCATAATCAATAACAACGGTACAATAGAAGTTGCAGGGAAAGGCAAACCTGCGATTTACATTAATGGAAGGAAGATTATCGATCAATCTGAGCTATATAAGATTCTTGCGTCAAAGGTGAAAAGTATAAAGGTCATAAATAACCCTGGCGCAAGATATGGAGGGGAAATAAATGCGGTCATAAGAATATCCACAGTCAGAGAATCGGGTGAGGGACTCTCTTTAGACAATCGGATGACAATTGGCTATAGAAATTTCTTTTACGGCAAAGATGTTTTAAATCTCAATTACAGGAATTCTGGTGTAGATGTGTTCTTTGTCGGGGAATATGACAATGTCAAGTCAAGTGGCTCAAGCATTGTCGCCCAAGATGTTTGGAGCCAAAGCAGACAGTTTTCTGAAATGAACATTCTCGCAAGCAAGAGAACACAGGTGCTGGACGGGAAAATAGGGTTTAACTATTCTTCTATATCAAATCACTCTTTTGGAGTATACTACCAGAACATATACAAACCCTACACAGAAAAAACAGATAATTCCTCCATTGTATCAACAGATGGATTTCCCCCGTTAAAATCGAATATAACAAACAGGAACATAGACAGAGATTATGATAATCTTGTTGATGCATACTATTCCGGACACTTCAGAAGATGGACTGTAGATGCAACATTCGACTTGTTATGGAAAAAAGCCAATAACCGACAGACAATTATTAATAATCATAATGACACACAAACCAACGTTTTTTACTTGGACAATAATAATCAAGGTCGTATGGTTGCCGCTGATTTGCACCTATCCACCTCTATTTGGCATGGTAAAATTGAGATGGGAATGGAATATACTGATACCAAAAGAAAAGATTTACTTGTTGGGAATGTACCTGATATCAATGGTTGCAACAATCAGATTAAAGAAAACACAATGGGGGTATATGGACAATTACTACATAATTTCGGGAATATTGTTGCGCAGGCAGGAATTAGATACGAGTACACAGAAAGCCGTTTTAATGAATATGATAAAAAAAATATTCGGCAATCAGCAACTTACAATAAGATACAACCTTCAGTATCTCTTGTAATCCCGGTAGGAAAGATGATGTTTCAACTGGCTTACTCAAGAAGATATAGTCGCCCTCTATATTCCCAACTCAGCAACACTATAATTTATATTAACCAATACACTTATGAAACAGGCAATCCGGAACTCAGAAGTGCCTCCATTGACAATTTCACACTCAACTTCAAATTGAAATGGCTGACGATCATGGCTTCATACAAGCACGTCCATGACGGAATCATCACGTCTTGCTCAGATTTTCAAAGTGATTCCAAAATCACTCTACTTCATAAGGAGAACTCAAAGAATGATCTTGACAAAATTGATATTACGGCATCCTTAATCCCGGGCTTTATCGGTAATTTTTATTATCCCGTGGCAATGGTTGGATTAGCATCTCAATTTTACGATATAACATACAGAGAAAGTGTAAGACACATGAACAATCCTATGGCAATTATTCGGGTCAACAATATGTTCCGCACGCCTAATAACTACATGATAAACGCCAATTTCAGTTTTATAAGCAATTTTGACAGTGAAAATATTCACATGGGACAAACTTGGCAAATAGATCTAAGTGTTTCCAAGACCTTCAATAGACATTGGGATATGAGACTGACATTGAATGATGTGTTCAATACGGCTAATAAGAGTGCATCTGTTATATACAGTGATATACGTGAAATTAGAAATACCCAATATAGAACTAAACGAGCAATTATCCTTAATGTTGGCTATAAATTCAACACAACAAAATCAAAATATAAAGGGAAAGGCGCTGGTAATGCTGAGAGAGAGAGACTTTGATGCCAAATGAGATAATTGTTCAACATCCTTCAAAGAAAAATATCATAATAACAAATGTAATTCTTTTTCAATTTATGAAAAAGTTCAAATGTATAATGCAACATGACTCTAAACAATGTGGAATTGCTTGTCTATCGGCCATTTGTAAATATTTTGGATCTTTTTACCCTATAAATAAACTTTCGGTATTATGCCCTGAAACAAGAGAAGGTGTTTCCTTAAAAAGTTTAAGCGAAACTGCAAAAGCCATAGGATTTGACGTAATGAGCGTAAAGTCCTCCATAGATTCTCTTAAAGATGGACCTCTTCCTGCTATTTTGCACTGGGATCAAAATCATTTTGTAGTTTTGTATAGAGTAACAAGAAAAGAATCCTTTTATATTTCAGATCCAAATAAAGGGAATGTCCGCTATTCAAAGTTAGACCTGGAACAACATTGGGTATGCCAAAATTATAATGGCACAAAAAGAGGAATTGCGATGTTTATGACTCCTGGGAAAAAATTTAATGAAATGAAAGTTAATTATAGAGTAAAAAGAGATTACAGAAAATCTCTTCTCTTTCTATTTAATTACCTTAAGTCTTACAGAAAACATTTATTTCAAATTATAACAGGTCTTATAATCGGATGTTTATTGCAACTCATAATGCCGTTCATGACCCAGTGGATCGTCGACCTCGGCATCCGCCACAACGACCTCAGGCTCATCTGGCTGATCCTGCTCGGGGAGCTGATGATCGTTGTCGGGCGAACCGCCACGGATTTCATCCGCCGCTGGCTGCTCCTGCATATCTCGATGCGGATAAACATCTCGCTCGTCAGCGATTTCTTCATCAAGCTGCTCAGACTGCCGATGTCGTTTTTCGACACAAAGCTCATGGGCGACCTGATGCAGCGCATCGGCGACCACTCCCGCGTGCAGAACTTCCTTACCGGGC
>CAYQXG010000075.1:0-14649 GCA_964421525.1 uncultured Sangeribacter sp.
CATCCCAACCCAGCTTCCCCGGGGCCTCTCAAATCTTATGAGACGGGGTCTTAGTCTAATTTTTCTATTCAGCTTGTGAAAAACAATGAAGATACAAATGTGAGAATTTTTGAGTCAGTCTGACTGCGTAGTGAAAGAGCTTCGTGAAATTTTTGTTAGCTACTTTTTAGAGAAATAATCCGATCTTATTATAAGGTCGGATATTTCATAAGCCCTCCTTAGGGAATCTAAAGCTAATTGCGAAGGATTACCGTAAATTTTTCCATAGGAATCCATTGTTCCATCAACCGAAGGATTGAAAGCGGACAATGCAAGTCCGCCATAATAATTGCTCCTGCCAAGAATATCAAGGGTAGCAGGGAAAAGATTCACCTGACCCACCACGCGTGATATATGTGCCGTTCTCCCGGTATTTACAGCCATAAACAGTGCCATTGGCTCGTCTCCTTTCCCTGATGTGAGTTTCTGACTGTGATCGGATGCTATGAAAAGTATCGTATTTTCAGGCAATGATTCCACAAATTCCTTGATATACATATCCGTGTGATTACACATATTAGCATAATCCTTCTCCATCCTGCCCAACCCTTTCTCCTGCTCTATTACATCGGGAACTTCCCATGCCTCCTCTTTAAATGGTATGTGCATGGAAATAGTCATAAGCGTCATAAAAAATGGTTGTTCAGCATTTTTTATCAATTCTGTTGCCTGCCTGAACATTGCCCCATCCCGTCCAAGTTCAGCAATGCTGTATTGCGGTCTGTCGGCTATAGCCTTCGGATCACCAAGCCCGAAACTGTGCAGCGTATTGCCCTCGTTCCAACACACCCCGTCATCTGCAAGAAGAAGATATTTGTGATGATTTGGCAAAACATCTGCAAGCGACGGAAAAGTGTTTTTGCTCCCAAATGTTATGGAATATGAAATTTTGTCAGGTGGAAGAAGTCCGGTCATCAGCAAAAGATGTCCGTCAGAAGAACTTGAGGCTTTGGTCTGACTAACTACTTTGTCAAACAGGACAGTGCCCTCCGCATCTGCCAGGGAGTCAAGAAATGGCATGATCGCCATTCCTCCTACCTTTTTATGCAACATTTCCGAGTTGAGGGATTCGACTATGATATAAACCACATTCAATGAGTCAATATTTACCGTTGCCGCGCTACTTTCCTCGTTGCGCTGATAAATCTCAAGAAATCTTTCTACTTCTTGAGCCTGTTCATTTGTCAGTTTAACCGAACTGGAAAGGACCTCGAATATATCAGTAATGAACCGCACTGCATAATATGCCAATCCATTATATGTGTACAACTGTTTCTGCCCGGTGTATCCCCCTATGAAATGATCATATAACCCGTCATTCAGACTCCTTTCCGAAATGGAATTTCTCCAGCTGAATGTAGTCTTGAAATAGGAAAATTGACCGGCCACCCCTATCAGAATGGATATCCCTACGAGCATCACCTTATTTCTGACGTCAAATGAGGCTGATTCAGATGGCTTTATAAAAAAATACAAAGCCAGAGATGCCAATGGAGCAAGGAGAAACAAAAGATCGCTGAAATGAAGCAAAGAGACACCGTATTCCATGAGATTACCATCAACATTTCCTCCCATAGTGACAGATGCCGGTGGTATAAGGTCACCCCAAAACCGATAATAGGTTAGATTACCGACACACCACACCGAAAATATCCATAATGGCAGCATAGCTGTCCATCTCCATTTAGGTGTTATAAACCAATATGGCAACAATATTAAGGCTGTATCGCCAACAACCTTGATTATTGTACCGACTATGCTTGAGTATCCAATGCCAAGATTCCACTTCATTAACCACCATTCAAAACATAGGCATAGGAACACAGTCAAGTACCACATCACTGCATTGCGATATCTACCAGCTTGAATTTTTATTTTCTTATCAATCATTTGTTTCCAAACATTATCTACAGCTTTTCTACAACCTGAATATACTATGAAAAAAAGGTCTAACTCCAAGAGTCAGACCTTCCGATAAGTTATTTGTCGGGGTGAGGCGACGAATCCGACGTACTTTTAGGTCCAACTCGGCTTTAATCGCATGTCTCATTTATTATTTCTTCTCTCCATTATGTCCCGAATCTGCCCCTGGTCGCAGTCCGCTCGCAGCCATCAGGATCTGAATGGTGCGTTCCTTTTCCTCTATTAGTCTATTTTTCTCTTCGATGATTCTTTCCTTATCAGCGAGAGCTCTCTCGTAATCCGTTGAATTGTGATTTATCTTTACTTCAGCATTTCCGACATTCGCCTTGGCCTTGATGTCTGAATAACTTACCGTCTCCCCTTCCTTTTCACATTCAAAGAATGTCATAGGATGTAATCCAGTTGCGACACATATTCTTTCGAGAAGCTGTGCATCAACAGATTCCTTAATAAAAATTGTAGAAAGATAATTATAGGAAATACCCAGTTTCTTAGCCACTTGAGTCTTTACCATCTTATTGTCCTCTATATATCGCTTCAATATTGGTCCTACTGGTTTCATTTCTTAAATTGTTAAATATCGTTAATTGTTAATATTAACATATCGCGATATGTTGATATTATTAGAATTTATTGTTAATTTTGTGCCATAAAATTAATCATAATTTCTGAAATATCAAAAAATCATGACATCAAACGTCGCTCTTGACACTTACATCAGGTCTCTTCCTTACAAAGACCGTTCCGAGTTCCAGGCTAAACTGGTGTTAGCCTTAGAGGTATCTCTTGCCACAATCTCAGCATGGCGAAATTCCAAGTCTCGCATCAAGAATGTTTACCGACACGAAATTAGTAATATTATCGGGAAAGACATCTTTGCCGATGTCGTAGATTGATTAAATTACCACAATTATGGTATTATCAAATTGTGAATTCTTCTGCTATGAGGATGAAGTGTGGGTGAGACTTGCCGACGGCACCACCCAAAAACTTTTGGAATCGGACGTAGATCTCGTGCGAAATGTCGATGATTTGATATCGACATTCTATCCGAAAGCATACAATGAGCTGAAGGAGATTTATAAGGCATCATCCACCAATATACAATACTTCAGATATCGCATTGTATGCAGGTTTATACGTTGCAACCTCTCAAATCTCGACCATGTGCCTGACATTACATCAAGCGGCATCATAAATTTGGAATCTGTTGCTTGTCCTATGCGTGGCGAATGCCGTTATGATGGGATAGTCTGTCGTCCGTCTTTTAACCATAGCATGACTTCTTCCGAACTTCGCGTCATGGAGATGCTTTATGAAGGCTCCACTGAGAATGATATTGCAGACACATTGTGCCTGTCAGTGCTAACAGTGAGATCGCATATCAGAAATGCCCTTGTAAGACTTAAGCTTCGCTCGAGGGCTGAATTCATGAGATATGCGGCTCAACATAAACTCTTCGGCGATGTATAGCAAGCAAACAATAAAGGACGTAAACGAAAAGGCGGACATTAGGGACATTATCCCAGGCGCAGACAATTCCAAAACAAAACAGACCATAGATTGCCCATTCTGTGGGGCAAAGAAAAAGTTTGGCATCACGCATAATTCCCGTTACAATTCTGCAAAATGCTTCGTATGCACAGAAGGTTTTGACAATCCGATATCTGCGTGGATGCATTATCAGGGATATGGGAAAGATAAATACCCTCAGGCAATCCAGGAAGTCGCTAAGATGGCGAATATGACTATCCAGACGGAGGAAGAAATCCACGATGGTAATATCAGGAATGCCGGCGACAGGATAAAGGACTCTTTCTGTTCCAAGCAGCTGGAGGAGTCAGGTCTGAAAATAAAAGACGTGATGGCCACTGTCACCGATGGCAAGCACGAGTCTCTGGAGTCGCCTTTTCAACCAGGCACATTTGGTCCCGGCTTCACAATCGACCCCAAGGGGTCCGACATGCTCATCAGATATTATGACCTTCATGGACGCCCGGTGAAATACACTGCCAAAGGCTCTTCCACACCGAAAATCTATGCCCGGGTAAGATTTTTCAATCCGGATCTGCATATGTCCGGAGGAAAGGCGATGAAATATCAGACTCCTACAGGAGCTCCATCGCGCGCTTACATTCCTCAATATATCCGTGATAGATTTCAGAAAAAAGAGCCGATCGAGACTCTTTTCCTGCAGGAAGGAGAGAAGAAGGCTGAAAAGGCTTGCAAACATGGTATGCCTTCCATTGGCATTCAAGGGATCAACAATATCGGGACGGTCGACGGTGGACTGCTTCAGGATATCCTGGATGTGATCAAGACATGCCAGGTGCAGAATGTGGTGCTCATGATGGATTCCGATTGGGATGATCTGCACCGCAACATCACCGTCGGCGACCGTGTCGACAAACGTCCCGGCTCTTTTGTGGCTGCAGTGATTAAGTTCAACCAGTTCATGAAGTCTCTCCGGAATATAAAGATCGAAGTGGACGCTTGGTGGGGTCACGTCAACAAGGAAAATACTTTCTGCGATAAGGGTATCGACGACCTTTTGTGCAATACTCTCAAGACTCGTGAGGATGAGCTTATCGCAGATGCCATTCATGCTATGAATTCAACCAATGGCATCGGTGAATATGTGTCAATCCGGAAGATTTCCACTATGACCGACATGAAGATCCGCGACCTTTGGTGTCTCAACGACCATCAGGCTTTTTATGATCGGCATAAAAAGCAGCTTGCCGACCTATCCTCTTTTCGGATTGGTGGAGTCCGCTATAAGGTCGAAGACGACAAGATTATCGCTCTTTTGCGCTATTCTTCAGACGTTGATATTTTTTCAATTACTGTCAATGAAAAAGGAGCCAAGAAAGTCTCTTTGAATTATCTTGAGACGATGCAGTTTCTCGGAGCTTCCGGATTCCATCGTATGCTCGATGCAGAAATCAGCACCACAAGCTATGAGCTGGTTCAGATAGACGATGGCATTGTCGACAGAGTCCCATCTTTCCGGGTGCGTGACTTCGTACGACAATACATACTCTCAAACACCAAGGATCCTCTGGTGCATGAATTCTTTTATTCAAAGCTCGATGTCCTGCTCCCTGATAAGAAGTTGGAAGGTCTCCCCATTATTGTAGACGAATTCTCCAATATCGAGCCATTCCTTCAGCGTACGTACTACAATAATGGACAAGTGGAGATATCATCGTCTTCGATTACTCCGGGAAAGGCTATCAACAATGTCTGGCGCTCGCGTATCGTGCCACGCAATTTCCAAAGGGTCCCGATAATTGAAGAAATTTCCAAAGTCGGGAATTGCTACACAATCCGGCTGTCTGAAGCCGCGAAACGCTGCGAATTTCTTGCTTATTTGCGTAATACTTCAAACAATTACTATCCTCACAACGCGCCTCGGGATATAACCGAAGATGAATATTGGGAATGGAATCAGCACATAGTGAATAAGATCACAGCCATTGGATATTTGCTTGCAGAATGGAAACCATCTGCAGAACGTAAGGCCGTGGTGGTGCAGGATCATCTTATGTCTGAAGTGGGTCAAAGCAGCGGTGGTGCCGGGAAGTCTCTTGTGGGCAATGCCATTTCATACGTGATACCTCAGGTTCCCATTGCAGGATCGATGTTTAAGAAAGATGATCAATTTGCATTCTCATCTGTAACCAAAGCCACGCGGAACATATTTATCGATGACATCAAGCCGAATTTTGATTTTAAACATATTTATCCGCTGATCACCGGCGACATGGAGATAAATCCGAAAGGAAAGGACCGTTACTCAATCAAGGTAGACCAATCGCCAAAAATTCTTATCACTACCAATCACACAATCAATGGAGCCACCGAAGGATCCACCAGAAGGAGAATCATCTACATGGAATACTCCAGCTGGTATAATCCGGATCATACTCCGGCGCATGACTTCAACCACATGCTGTTTGCCGATTGGGATGCTGAGCAGTGGAACCTTTTTGATAATCTCATGGCTGAATGCGTGATGTTTTATCTCCGTTCCTATGAGCAGCACTGGGTGGATCAGGGAGTCGGTGTCGTGCCACCTCCTATGAAGCAGATTGAGCTCCGCACGCTCCGTCAGGAAATGTCAGAGACATTCCTGCAGTGGGCTGAAGAATACTACGATCCATCCGGCACGCATCTCAACGAGCGCGAGCTCAGAAATGAAGTATTTACTTCCTTCCTCGAATTCGCTGGAACATCCGGACATGGAGTCACTCGATCCAATATACTCAAGCGCATTCAGGCATTCTGTAAATTCAAAGGTTATGACCTCAATATCAACAAACCTAATGGGAAAGGACAATTCTATGTTGAATGGAAAAAGACCAATCCTGACGACTCCTTTATCGGAATCAACGACAAATCCGGAGGCAAGGAGTTCTTTACGGTCTATACCTCCGACAAGACAGCCACTCCGACATCTGTACGGCCCATTTGAAAAAATGTTTAATCACCCAATACCATTTATCCACACTATGGCAGATAACAAATATGAATCCCTTAAACAGCGTGTCATCGATGATGCTCCTGATCTCCTTCCCGGCATTGAGTATCCAATATCAAAGCGTCCTGCGGAATCAGTCGCAATAATAATTTCCAGTGCCGGCGACTGGTGGACATGGGGCTACAGCGTCTACTGGGCTAACGGCCAGAGTTCTTACCGTAACCCATCCTTCCGTATAGGCGTATTCCTTTCAGAACGCGATGCGATACTTTATGCCATCGGTTTCATGCTCTCGTATGCCGAGTATTTTCTTCCGGACACATTAGCCAATATAAAGGCGGCCGAACGCCGCTACAACAAGACCTCGCTTCCATTATTCGACTAGCCATGACCATCGACAATAATATTGAGCAACGTCTCGAGAGTCTCTTTCCGGGAGTGATACTGGATAAGACTTTAGAGAACGAGTTGCTCATCAGGACAAACAACTGGCATATACTGCCGACAGAACTGGCGGCTATCCGCGAAATGGGGCTCAACATCGACGGTATCTACACCGAAGGAGGTGGCGTGATAACATTGGTAATAGATAAAAAATCATCTAAAAAAGCAATAAGAAAATGAGTTATTTTAATCATGAAACATTCGGGGCCGGCCATATGCCACCCTTTGAATCCGTATTCGATATCAAGACGAAAAAGGATACCCTCAGATCCACGATATCCGAATCCATCGAGGACGTGGAGTATGAGGAAATCACAGACGAGAAGCCAACCGAGCAATCAAAGACTAAGGATGCACCCAAATACGATAAATATGCTCGTGCCAAGGAGATTCATAACGAAGCTCAGAAGCTTGTCAATGATGCTAAGAAGTTAGGAAATTATGATATGTTGTTTCATCTTA
The DNA here is from genome assembly GCA_964421525.1 of uncultured Sangeribacter sp. GTDB lineage: Bacteria > Bacteroidota > Bacteroidia > Bacteroidales > Muribaculaceae > Lepagella. The sequence continues at coordinate 7,352 of CAYQXG010000075.1, forward strand.
CAATAGAACTGCTTTTCGTGTCAGGGGCTGTTTGGTCAGACAACAACCAACCATCTAAATTCAATTCTAAAGAAGACAGGTTCGATGCATTCCATAAGGAAATGGATAAGCACATAAAAGAAGTCGAGTCAAAGGCAAAAAAAACACGACCCGATGCTAAATATCTTTCAGTTGTCTACGAGCATCAGCGGCTACCACTGGGCTACCGAGAACCCTCCAAAATACTATTGAACCATGGCAATAAATCCAAAGCTTATAAGGGAGTTCCGCAGCCAGAGCATGACTGACAAGTGTGCGTTTATCGAGGAGAACTTACACTATGCCTCCAGTCGGGCAATCGTTAAATATGCAGAAACATACATCCTCGATGTCCTTGATGAACTCAACGATCCGGAAGTTGTTGCCGATTGGCTTCGAACACAAGGATATACAACCATTCCTCCAAACAACACCCATATTAATCATTAAAAAATATTAAATCAACAGCATCACAATGGCCTATTACTGTGACAATCGAGTTGGCCGACGATTATTTCGACGGACTTCCGGAAGGGAATATCGACAAAGAAGAGTTCGCGAATGCATATCGAATCCAGGATCTGGCTGATGCCTGGTCAAGACTCCTTGTCCAAGCCAAGGATCAATTTCTGGCACAACAGGAAGCCGAAAGCAAGCAGAAATAAACTGAGTTAAATGAACGATATCAATATTTATAATAAGCAGATGGCCCAGGCTATTGAAGATAAACTTTGGTTTACTCGATTTCTTGACATGCCTACATTCCGGAATAGCATTGTCTATGATTTTGGGTGTGCCGATGGCAACCTTATCCGCCACCTTGCTCCAAGATACCCGGATATCCCGTTTGTCGGTATAGACAATTCGTCTGAAATGGTCGACCTTGCACGACAGAAGCAAATTTATAAGAATGAATCTTACGTAGAAGCATCAAAGTTCCATAGCCTCCATTTTCTTAATAAGACGAAGATTGTCATCATGTCGTCAGTAATTCATGAAGTCATGAATTACTCTGAATATCCTTGTTGGCAAATTAGGGTTTTCTTAAATAAAGTCAGACCGGACTATATCTTCTTTAGAGATATGGTCCCCGATGAATCTATTTATAGAAAATCATCGAAAGAAGATTTTGAGAAAGTTTTCTATAAAGATTGGGATACCATCGATAGGAAGGCCAAATATTCTGACCAGCTTTTTGATTTCGAGTATAATTCTGGATCATTGACAAGGCAACGCAACCTCGTTCATTTCCTTCTAAAATATCGATATCTCGAAAACTGGGCTCGCGAAGTTGAAGAAGACTATTTCCCATTCACTTATGATTTTCTTCTTAGCTATTTCTGGAGATTTTTCAATATGAAACCGATATATTCCAAGCGATATATCCTACCATTCATCAAGGAAAATGTCAAAGAAACTTTCGGCATTGATCTACGTGACAACACCCACGTGAATATTATATTCAAGCCATTCGTAAAGACCATGTCGATGGAAGAAGACTATTATCCAGGCCATCCTCTGCCATTTGATAATCTATCCGATGATCTACCATTTTAACCAATAAATAATCATGGAAAAAGAAAAAACAGAAAACCGCCTGTCGATAGGCAGAATCAATGGCGTGGAAATCGCCACAGTCAAAAACGAAGCCGGTGACTTTTATGTCCCTATAAAGCCTATTTGTACGGCTCTTGGAATAGACTTCAAAGTTCAACACCGAAAGATTGAGGACGACCCTTCTTTCAGTTCAGTTATGGTCATAATGACCACAACTGGAGCTGACAGGAAGCAGTATGATATGGTGTGTCTTCCCATCAGACGTGTATACGGATGGCTCTATACCATCAATCCTGGCAAGGTCGCTCCAGAAGCAAGAGAGTCCGTCATGAAGTATCGGGACCAATGCAATGATGTCCTCTATGACTACTTCTTCAATAAAAATCAAAAATTGATGGACATAAACCGGGCTGAGATGCATGAGCTGGAGGAACTCCGGTCTCTGATGACTCAAGAGAAGGAAATCAAGATGAAAATACGAGACTCCAAGGAGCGCATCGACAAGATCCGGGCCGCGCGTCTCGATGACCAGCCATCGCTCTTCGATTAACCAGGATTAACCCACTCGGCCGAGAGGGTATTTTTCTCAATTTGCAAAAGAATGAGAAAAATTTGCAAAATTCTGAAAATAATTGCCTCAAAATTTGCATAGTAAAGAATTATTTACTAACTTTGCAGTACCGAATTACGAGAGTGTTAACCCGAATGTTTAACCCCAAAATTTCAAAAATGCTGGAAGATTCAGAATTTGAAAAGGAAGTCGAAGACCTTGTGGCAATGCTCCACTCCTTCCGCCGGATATCGGACAAAGGTCGGAAACAGTTCTTGAAAAGGGAGATAAGGACGTCAGTCAACCTTCTCCTCCGCGAATGACAAAAACCTCGATTCCCTCTCCCCTACAAGGGGAGGGGATCCTGATCAGATACACAATTAAAACACAATATTATGACCGAAACAAAAGCCCAATTGGATGCTGACAGGCAGACGATCCTCAGTCAGATCCAGACACTCAAGCATAGCGACCTGCTCAATGTGCTCAACTGCGCATACATCGCACAGCGTTTTTTCGGCAAGTCCGGAAGCTGGTTCTCTCAAAAGCTCAACAACCATCTGAAGAACGGGCAGCCAGCCCAGTTTACCCAAGAGGAATTAAAGACCCTCAGCAACGCACTCTACACCCTCTCCATTGAAATCGCCGAGCTCGCCGACGAAATCGGCTGAACTCCGGCTCTTCCAGCATCGGCACTCTCAATATTCGGTATCTGCACTCCTGGTCTCCGCCACGGAGTGCTTTTTTTTGCTTGGAAATATCTAAAATTATATATAATTTTGTGGTATAATTTTACACATAATTTAACTCCCGAGCTTATGAAAAGAAAAATCTTATTTCTGCTTCCAGCGTTGATGCTTTCCTTGACATCTTGCAGTGTCGATGACAATGGTGAATTTCATCTGACCTGGGTTTTCTGGCTAACCCTTATCGTGGTGCTTATTTCTTTGCTTTTTGGATCGGTAGCAGCTAAGGATGAAGAAAAGAAACAGGAATCGATTAAAGAGGAACTAAACCAAGCCGCCAAAGCTTATCATGGTTCTGCTGAAGTGACAGGAATCAAACATCGATTCAAGATGATTTTTGATGATCAGCAGAAAAGGATTGTGATTGTTTATCCTGGATCAAACGTAAAATTTATAAAATTCCCAGATATTCGGGGAGTGGAGCTTGTCGAAGACGGAACCATTCTCCAATCTAAATCAATGATGAGAACTGTCGGTGGAGCCATTGTCGGAAATATGGTAGCAGGTGGAGCCGGCGCAATTATCGGGGGTCTGTCTGGAGATTCGAAGCAAAAGAAAAAAATTTCGTCGGTAGATGTAATTCTAAAACTTCGCGGTCTGTCCGAGCCAACTTACACAATCAACTGCTTCAGTGCTCAAGAGTTTTATGGCAAGAAAGAAATTAAATCAGATGAATTTGCGTTGGGAGACGTATACAGAGAAGGTCTCAAGGATGCAAACCGAATTGTGGAACTTGTTGGCGTTGTCATTGATGCTAATGACCGTGAGCAAAAGGAAGCTGACTCAAAAGCAACTGCTTCGGTGTCCTCCTCTTCAGATATCGAGGCTCTTGAAAAACTCGTATCGATGAAAGAGAAGGGTCTGCTTACAGATCAGGAATTTGAATCTATGAAATCGAAACTAATATCAAAAAATTAAATTATTTTCAGCATCCCCTCTTGCACAATCCAAAATTATTTCCTAATTTTGCAGTGCTTATAACTACTGACAGAGATTCTGTTCCGCAAGGCAACGGTTATTGCCTGACATAGTCCGGGCTTTTTTTATGCCCGACCAGCAGACGCTACCTCTCTCCAGGGGCATGCAGACTGCAGACATATTGACACAGCCAATACGGCTGCCATACCGAATCATTTCAGCCTGGGAACAGGTCTGTTGGTGGTTATAAGCAACGGTATCGGCAGCCGTTTTAGTGTTTTTACCACTGCCTTGCTTATAACCACCAAATGCAATGAAAGCATTAACCATCCCAGCCTCACGCCCATCGATGCGTGAGCTCATGCGCTCCATCAGCGTGACAGTTTCCAACCTCCGTGCCCGCATCGACGCCCGGGCATGCCTCACAGTGGCGATCATCGCCATCATCATCTTCTTCGCCGGACTCGGAATGATGCACGTCCCCACCATCATCGTCTCCGGACTCATCGCACTCACAATGGCAGCTATCGCACCCATTGACAAGGAAGGAGGTGAGTCATGACTTATTTCATTGAGACTGTTACAACCTATGCCACTTCCGGAAAGACACGCAAGGGGGCAATCATTCAGGCAGCAGCCAAACCATTCGAGCATAAACTCCTCACAGCCGGTTCTACCCTGGATGAACTCGTCTCGCGTCTCAGGGCACTCGTCAGAGTCTGCAATGCAAACTACCGGGGAGCAGAGTTGTGTCTATCCTGGCATCGCGACGGTGACTCCGGACAAATATCTGTCCATCCACAGCAGACAGGATCTGAACAAAACGTTGTAACTATATCTTATGCTCCGGTCAAGGATCGTCTGTTTGAACTGACGGTATTCCCGATCATCGGGGAAGTCATCCGCAAACAAGCTCCGGAGATATACCAAAAGGTAATTATGGAATCTTCGAAAGGAGGCGACCAATGAAACGCACTCGCAGACGCAACCGGCCGCCAAGGAGAACCCCGCGCTTCCGTCTCTACAAGGACACTCCAAACCGTATCGACGTGAAGACGGTGACATATACAGGCGTAGTCATCGACGCTGTAGCATATACTACTGCAGACGGCACTGAAGTTTCAAACGGATTCATCTTCCTCGACGAGATAGACGATATCTTCATCCTAAGAGACGCCATCGACAACTTTATCAACAAACACAACTTAACACCACCGGTCAAATGAAAAAGTCCTCAAAATCGAAAAATACGAAGCGCAAGTCACAAACTGAGCCTGCCCCCGGCTACTGCACCATCCTCCAAGGATATCTCAATGGATGGGCTCCTGCAGCAGAATTCTGTCCAGGAGTAATCCTCAAAACCTCTCAGGAGATCGCTAACGAACTCGAGGATATGGTGGAGATAGACACCTTCACTCTCGCCTCTATAATGTCTCAGCTCGGTTTCCGGGCACACTACTCTGCCGATGGTGGTCCCCATGGATGGATGATGCAGAAGGCTCCCGGAACCGTCCACACCATACGCCCTGCAGATCCTGATGACGAAGATCCGGAAGACGATTGATCAGGCGATGGTAACTTTCTAATACCAGGCGATGGTAACTAAAAAATGCACCTTGTCATCACGACACGGTGCATTCTCTTTATGTCGACATAAGTATCCTTTTAAATACCATGAAACCGAACAATCTTAGTATATATTAGATTGTAAATATCTTTTTACGCATACGCATACGCGTATATGTTGCCTAATTTAATGCAAAGTTAATAAAAAGTCTTGATATTAACAAATAGTATAACACAAAATGTTAATATATCATCATTTTGATTATATCGCTTTGTTCAAATCCCCCGCGCCCCCAAGAGAAAGAAATATTGGAGTGAACTTTAGCTCGATTGTACGCCATACATCTGACATTTTGACCAATAGTTCTGACTTGCTTCCGACCGTACGATTTTCAGAGGGGTGTGGGGAGATCCTCCATACATACCGGGAATGTATAATTTATGCATATACATAAATACTTATCACATAAAGCAATATTTTCGCGCAAAAACTATTTTTATTTTTACTTTTTCTTGTGTATAAGGAAAGGAAAATAAGAGTACAAAAGTACAAAGACATTAAATTTGACTTAAAATAAGCAATTTAAAGGCGTACTATTTCCGTACTTTTCCGCACGATTGCACAGTGGTACAATTTTTGGTTTTTTTGCGTACGATTCCGACAAAGAGAATAATTGCATTTAGTGCGTAATAACTATTTGAGATATAATGCAATTAAATAAAACCGTACGATTTTTAGCAAAAATACCCACTTATTGATTGAAAATTTCACAAAAACATAATACACAAATCAATTATATATTTCTTTATTTCATAATATGAATAAATTTTCGTAAATTTGAACATTATTAATCCCAAATTATCTCTCTTATCTAAAAATGTCTAAGTTGTCCATCTTCATCACGCTGCCTGACTATCTCGATCAGTGGCTCCGTAGCGAATACTGGAACCCTGAGACCTCCCGAGTGGAATTCCCCCGCGGATCCGCTCCACGTGCCATCCTCCAGTCATGCCTCACAAAGACTCCTCGCGGCACTTTGCCCCATTTCCCCGGAATAAACGAAATCCCTATCGAGGTGCCCACTTTCAAGGGCATCAATCCGCAAGTATACTGCTATCTGCCCGACAAAGGAAAGAAAGCCCTGATCTCTTGCCTCAAGAAAAATTTTGCAGGGTTGGTATGGCAAGAACTTAACCCCCTGCTCTCTCACGATATCCAGATCACCGACGTCATATATGCCTTTCTGGACCGTCACAGTATAGAGCCGACTGCTAAGAACTGGGAGACGGTGCGGCAGATGTTTTACCGGATGCGAAAGAAAACTGCCCAAAATCATGGTTAAAATATGTTAAATCGTGTTGACTTGAAATATTGAAATTTACAAACCGCACAAAGCACACAAACGACACAAAACGTAAATCTATGTTACCACAATCGCTCCCTGGTGTATGCCGGATCTATACCGTGCTATGCTCCTCGCTTCCACCCAACCTCATGCTCACGGCAATTTGCGGAGGATCATGCACTATGTTCCGGAATTATCTTCAGGAAATTCCTTTTGCCGGCACTCCTTCATTTAAGAGGGAGGGTTCACTTATTAATGGCTCTCGCGCACAAAAAACCACGCTTGAGTTCAGGAGCAACTACATTGCACCGGAAGGTGTGCGCATGGCATTTATTGTTGAGCTCGTAAACAGACAGGTATGGCTCATCGGCACCCGCGAACCCAATTATCCGCTCATCGAATACTCCGACTCATCGGGAGATCCTGCCGGAGACCCTGCTGTGCGCACCTACAAAATCACCCATACTGACATCCGATCGGGCATTCCTGTGCTGTTATAGTCTTTTATCCACAATTTTATTGGTATTACCTTTGGGCATAATTCTCTCTCCCATTATGCCCAAAAACTATCATCTGCACCTTCGCGGATATGTAGGC
>CAYQXG010000076.1:0-13875 GCA_964421525.1 uncultured Sangeribacter sp.
ACATGCAGGCTCGGGAGCATAGCGGGCTATGTGACTGAGCCAAAGGCCGAAAAGCACCCAAGCCAGCGAAGGCTTTGGGTAATTTCCTCCGGAGAATCTCTTTCTCTTATCAGTTAGGAATCTTTATTTTAAATTAATATTTGAGTTCAATTTATGTCAATATCTTCAAAAAAGTTACCTCAGCCCGGTTTTGGACGGTGCTTTCCGCCAAGTCTCGTCAGTCATGATGCCCGCATCATTCCTTCCTCAACTCGCGAAAATCACTCGCCCAAAACCGCCCCGGGGCTCTTAAAATCTTTATGAGACGGGGTCTTAATCAAATTCCACAAATTACCGGATAAGTGGGGAGCGATCTCCGAGCGCGACCTTGATAGCGGGAGATCAAGTTAATAACATTATTGTGTATATTACCTCTCTTGAAGTGCATAATCATAATAATTATCGCACCGTCCTCGAATTTGTGTCGCTGCTTTAGATGATGGATATTGTTTCATTAAAGTTGCGAAATTCATCATTTCGAGTTGCGCTTGAGCCACTTGTTCAGAGTCGGTAAATTCAGTTAACGCCTGTTCAATTAACGCATCAACTTTTTTATAAGCTTTCTGAGCAAAAGCATTTTCTTTGAACCCTTCTCTATCACTTGACGTAAACCATCTCCAATGTCTATAGTCAGTTCCGGACTCATATCGCAGACCATAACCATATTCCGTAAGATACCAGCATTTACCAAAAGAATTACGCAAACCGATGGCATAGCGAATTTTCGCATTAGCCTTTCTATTAGGTTCTACGTCAGAACTGATCATTTTTTCAAGCCGGGACATCTCTTGGGCGAATCGGAGTTTGTAATCCTCAGAATCTGTTATGAAATGTTTTTTATCAAACTGATATCGAAACGGGTCGAGTTTGAAATATCCTTCTTTTGCAATATTAGTCCTATCTTGATATCCTTTAGAAACTTTAGCGAGCCATTCTGCAGCTTTATCATAGTTCATTTCACGAAGGTACAAGGTACCAACAATCTCATCGATATAGTCAGTATCGACATAACTCCTTTCATTTAGGAACTTATCCAACTCTGTTTTTGGACTTATTATATTTTCGGCATATTTAGCTGCTTCTGCTGCTGAAACACCATTAATCCACCCGAAAAATTGATTACAATAGTCAAACCAATTAGAGCCGGACCATGTATTTCTGTATTTATCAATTGTCATTATGACAGAATATGATTCAGAATCCTCATTATCATTCCATCCAAAATGATATGTCTCGTACAATGGCTCAATCTGGTAAACTCTATTAGTCGCATAGTTCGCTAATTGAAGTGCTAATGTTGTATTCCCGAGCTTCTTGATTTGAGGACAGAGTTCTCCAAGAATTACTTTTCTTGCTACGTCTTGCCAATAATAGAATGTCCAATTCATTCTATTACTGTACTGCCAATTATTTTCAGCGTCAAGCTTCGCGTCACGTAGCATACACTTGTCAAGCCATTGAATATCATTTAGCAGTTTTGCGTGATAAGGAGCACTACTATTTGCATAATGGGCATCTAATAGAAATCGGAACGCTTTGATGGACTCTTTTATAAAAGGAGTATTTTTAGATTGCTCTGCGTTGCTTAGCCATTTCAACGATGACAGATTATCATTATCAAGATGATACAGATAAGCTAACGCGTATTGCCACATTCCTTTTTGCTGACAATCCGGGGAGACTGATGCACGTTTAGCAAATTGTTTAAGTTCATCATAAAATTCGTGTTCGTCATCAGCTACTAAGGAATCTCCTACCCAATAGGTTTTGATATAGACAGGATCATGAAAATCTCTGTCTGCCCATTCTTCATAGTTGTGAACAAATGATTCTCTATATCTTACATATTCCTGTAATTTCACACTAAGCAAAGGAGAGTTAGGGAATCTGTTGAAAATATATTCCAACTCCTTTACCCTTGAATCTTTGTATGTAGTCTTATCTTCTGAATTATTCCAAGCCTTCAGACTGATAAGTGAGCCTATATCCTGACTCCGCGTAAATAGTTCTATCGCCTTATCTCTGCTCCCACAACGAGTGTAGGCCCCTCCAACATAACTTGCAATCATATCGGTAACGATATTCCGGGGCATATTGCATACAGAAGATTCCCACAAGTCGATACAATTTAGGAACTCCTTTTTTACAAAATAAAGGCGAATAATTTGCAGAGCATAACGGTCCGCATGGCGTTTCCCATTATATTCCTGACATCTTTTTAACAGTTCATCAAGTCTTTGATGCTCTTCATCGCCATCGTAAGAGTAATACCAAGGATCGTTCATATACTCTCTGAGATCCTCTATCTCTTTTGCAATAAAAAGGTAATCTAAATCTTCTTTTTGCTTGGAAGATAAAAGCCATTGTGCAAATCTATTTTCAGAGAGTGATCCTTTGGACAGTTCTTTAAGATCTTTCAGGGTTGAATTATACACTACATCCTCGATGTCTTTCGATGATATGGATGAAGAAGTAAGTTTTTGCCACAAAATGCAATTCTCATACTTCTCATAATCTTGAAAACGACACCCCTCTTGCCATTGACGTTCCAACTCCGAAGAACAACTTCTAAACATTAGAATATGCTTCGGATCGGCAGGATAGTATGGTCCACAAGCACTGATTTCTGAGATTGCTGAAAATATCAGAACACTAATTGTGAGAATATATTTTATTGATTTCATTGTTGGAATAATGTGAAAGTTGGGATTCATCAAGATGATATAAAATATTGCCATGAGGCTTATTTGCCAATTGTTTTTCAATCATATCTTTAACCTCAAGTATTTCTTTTGCAGAGGGTCGTTCAAGTCTTATTCTATAGCCTGAATAAACCCTATCCCAAGACTCATTATTTGTATCAAAAATTATTTCTGAAGTGGTCTCATATACATTTTTGCCAACCGACTTATTTTTATGGTTATATAACAAAAAAAGATTATATTTGCACCATTTAATTGAAGTTTGATAGTATGAGCTACCTAAAAACGCCAATTCGATTACAATCGGCTGTCGGAAAAAAGTTACCACGGTGCTCTTATGAAGAATCGATAGCCCAACATATTATGCTCCTGATACTTTCACACAATAGTGAGGTTATCGGGAAGGAAGATTATGGGTCTATGATATGGGAGTTGGAGTTTAACCAGCTCGTAAAGATAAGCGACTGGGAAGAGGGTGTGCGTAATTCGTTGCTTATGACTATTAGCAAATATGAAAAACGCCTGCATGACATAGACGTTGATGTTACTCTTTCCGAGATTGAAGAGGAAAATGCAGATAAGGTTTCTCATGTCCGTCGTAAGGCTCAGATAACGGTAACGGGTAAGATGGAGAGAAACAATGAGGATTTTCGTTTTAATACATTATTATATATAAGTCCTTTATCCCAGTAGTTTAGTATGGCAGACAAGAAGTACATAGCAATAAAAGAGAGAATACTACGGCAGGCCATGGAGCTCTGGGGTGTCACGGACGTGAGTGACATGGATCCGGTGGTTGACTTGCTGCTGGATGTTTTTGCGTACGAATCAAGTAAGCTTCATCAGGAAATTGAGCAATCGGATTCTCGTATACTCCACAGGCTTTCCCGCATACTTATAGGCCATAAATGGTCCTTGCCAACGCCTGCACATGCGTTGTTGACCATCACTCCGAATAAGGGAGAGCAATGTACGCTTGAGGTTGAAGACCATTTCTATGCTGAAAAATCAATTTTCGGGAAGGGAGACGTGCAAATTTTTATGACACCTCTTTTCGCCCATCAACTTGTTGATGCCAAGATTAAGGTTTTGGTTCATGACACAGAGATTTGCTTTGTAGAAGAAAAGGCCGCTCCAACACTTGAAATTTTCAACAAGCGAAACAGACTTCCTGATTCCAGTGTATGGATAGGGATTGACATGGACAATGAAAGACTTTCTGAATTGGTTGATTTGACCCTATGTATAAAGCCTTCGGACTGGAGCCTTGTTCCATTTCTAAAAAACATCACATTTCATGACTGCAATGGCAATCGATTACACTCAATAAATGGTGTCAATATCTTAGGTGCCAATTCGGCCGACCACTATTTCAATGAAATAAAGGATTACTATAATGACCTTTATTTCACCGTTGATTTGACTCGTGCCAATGACTGTAAACAGACATTATACCAGATGTTCCCGGATGCGATTAAATCAGACGAAACGGAAAATCTGGCCCCCTTGCTATGGTTTAGGGTAGATTTCCCAATCATTTTCTCTAAAGAGCAACTGAGTGAGATTGAGATATACCTGAACACTTTCCCAGTTATCAATCGGCAGCTTATATATAAACAGCATGATTTTAGTTCTACCGGAAAAATCATACCCTTGAAGTGCCCCAAGAAGACTCAGTTCCTTAATATTCTGCAAATAGAGGATAATACAGGATGTGAGTATGTGAATCGTCTTAATCAGTTTGACGAGAAGCCTACCGGTGTTTACAGCCTCTATTTTGGAGATTTGGAGAGATTTGATTCAGATAATGCCCGTTCCATGATCTCAAAGGTTATTCAATTAATGAAGGAGGATGGGAACGCCTTTGCTGCCATGAATCCGGATGCATTGTCCACTCAGCTTAAAGATTTGTTCAAAAAAATTAATGAGATAGAAAAGAGCTTGGACTTGTTTTTGAAAGAAGACAATAAAGTCAAAGCATTTATCTTGACCGTTCCCCGAAGGGACGCATCAACCGCTGAAATAAAATACTGGGTCACATCAGGGACACTGGCCAACGGTCTTGATGAGCGTACATTGGTCCAACAATTCAACACCGAAAAGTATGATGCGTCCGGACTGCTTTTCAGGACGAGAATGCAAGGTGGTTCAGCACATGATACCGAACAGGATTTAATCAACAGTCTAAGGTATGGATTGCTGACCCGAGACCGTATTGTCTCAAAAGAAGATATCAGGAGCTATATATTACACAAGATTGGGAAATATGTAGAAGATATAGATATTAGGAATGGAGTGAGCATATCGTCAGACCCCAAGAAAGGACTTATACGAACAACTGAAATAGGAATAAAACTGCGTGTTCAAGACAATGTCAGTATTCCTGACCTTCCTGAGTTAGCGCATTATCTGGAACGTGACCTGGCACAGCGTTCAGTTTGTAATTCATCATATAAACTAGTGTTCCATGAGAAATAAAGATTATAGTCCAAGTCTGGAATCGGCTATTAAACTTGCACGAGCATTGGCAGTGCAGGATAAGCATAGTACATTCGGGGTACCACACCTTGTGGTTGCCATGTTTACGGAGAACACAGGCCTTAAGGATATCCTTTCCTCCATGCAAAAGGATGTCAGCTATATTATGGAATGGTTTGAGACACATAGGGAGATGTACAAATCCGATGGGACACCTACGGATGATGTTTCTCCCGATGAGGAATTAGCCAAAGTCCTTGATGAATCAGAACGATCAAAGATAAAATTAGGAACAGACCTGATTGACTCGATATGTGTTTTTGCTGCAATTTCGAGAGAAGGTGTGGTATACTCACGCCAGCAGATTGAATCTCTGGGAATATCAGAGGATGATATTTTACAGCATTATGATGCACTTGAGCCCCTTCATTCGTATCAGGGTGAGGAAATGCAAGTGACGGCTTCTGTCCCATACGCAGACAATCTCAAGACTCCGGAGATATTGGAGCGCGCCACTATGGTTGTTGGACGCGAAAAGGAGGTTAGAACTATTTTAGAGTGTCTGGAGCGCTCCGAAAATAAAGGCCTATTAATAATAGGAGAACCGGGAGTAGGAAGAAGTTCCATCATAACCTCTTTTGTCAGTGCTGTCTGCCATAATGAAGATGAGTTGCTTCAACAGACATCTATTGTCGCTCTTAATACTGCAAAGCTCCTGGCATCAACATCTTCCGAGGCAGAGGTTGCCCAAAAGGTTGTCAACTTAATATACAAGATGAACAAACTGGAGCGTGCGGTACTTGTCATTGATGACTTACAGGTATTGCTGGATAACGCTCCTTCCGGCAAGTCTTCCGTACTGGTTAACATTCTGAACGCTAAGATCAGCGAGGGTACCGTCAACATTGTGATGACCATTACGTCCGACTCCTATAGAAAGAACATTGAGAAGCACACCATTGAGGGCAGGCTTGACATATTGAAGATTGATGAATTGGATGGAACTGTGCTGGAATGTGCAATCCAGACCCACAAACAGCGGATAGAGCAATATTATGAACTTGCTCTTTCCGGGTCTTGTATTAAAGATTCAATAGCACTATCCAAAAGGTATTTCAAAGAAAGATGCCTGCCATCAATAGCCATAGATTTGCTTGACAGGACAGCAGCGGCCGTTCGTTTAAGCAACAAAAACGCCTTAAATATCCTCAAGGGTATAGAAGCAGAGTTTGATAGACTCATAAACTCTGAAGGAGAGCCTAATGAATCGTCATTATATATGATATACCTCACCATCATGACTAAGATGGGGGTTATACTGACATCGAAAGTTTCCAACAATTATCAATGGAATCCGGATGATAGTATAGCGAAAAAGATTGATTATCTCGCAGAACTTATTCATGAACTTGGGATACTTGCAGAGCAGTCGGTTAATGAAATATCCAAATCAGAGATAGAAGCTATTGTTGCAGACAGTACGGGTATTCCTATTGGCAAGATACAGGCTCGTGAAAAGGACCGGCTTCTTAGTATAGAGGAAAAACTGAGAGAACGGGTTAAAGGCCAGGACAGGGCGATTGCGACATTATCAGATGCCATCATCGAGTCGAGAAGCGGACTCAGTGACCCCAAGAAGCCCATAGGCTCATTCTTTTTCCTTGGCCCGACAGGAACAGGAAAGACCGAGCTTACAAAAACTCTTGCGGAATTGTTGTTTGACGATGAATCCGCGATGATTCGCTTTGACATGTCTGAATTTAAGGAAGAACATTCGGCAGCCCTCCTGTACGGTGCACCTCCGGGCTATGTAGGATATGAAGAAGGAGGCTTGCTTGTTAATCAGATTAGGCAAAAGCCCTATTCTGTAGTTCTCTTTGATGAGATTGAAAAGGCGCATAACAGTGTTTATGATGTATTCCTTCAAATGATGGATGAAGGAAAAATCCATGACAGGCTTGGAAGAGAGGGTGATTTCTCCAACTCTATCATTATTTTCACATCCAATATTGGCAGCCAGTGGATAGTCGACCAGATTCAATCCGGTAAAACTCCTGATTCCGGACGATTAATAGAGGTTATGGCTCAATATTTCAGACCTGAATTTTTAGGCCGTCTGACAGAGGTTGTGCCATTCTCTCCCATCGATGAGCATGTAGCAAAGCAGATATTCAACCTCCATTTTGGACGTCTGCAAGATCAACTGATTAAGCAGAAGAATATAACACTCAGGTTGTCAGAAGAGGCGTTGCTGCATTTGGTCAAAAAAGGCTTCTCTCCAAAATACGGAGCACGACCAATTGCCGGAGTGATTAGAACATATATCAAAAAGAACGTATCACGTCTGATTGTTTCAGAGGATATAAAGCCCGGTGACTGTATTGTAATTAACTATCGTGACGGAGAATTGATATGGGAACAGTGTTAGATACTGAACAGGCTCTGCTGAGAATCCAACGAAGTACCGCCATAGAATATGTTGCAGAAGTCTTTTACGATGAGCTTCAATATATTCTTGGAGAGGAGTTGGATGACCGCACCATGGTTCGATGCCATGGGATGAACCGCCGTGTCAAGTCCAAGGATGTTCTTAGTGTTACAGAACATTTTGTCACCCATGCCAATACCGAAAAGAAATATGTCAATTTGAATTTGGCGAGAAACAGTATTTACCATCAGCTCCCGGAACTGTTGTTTCATCCTCTTGTTGTGAGTACGCCCGGCATGAGCAACAAGGAAGTGGTAGACGCAATTCGTGCCAATGAAAAGCAGGATAAGGAGTTGATTAAATTCTTCTCGCCATTCGACACAGGCTTTTTCAAAGAGAGGGTAAAGATAAATGACCGACATTTAAATTTCTTCTCAAATCCGAAGTCCCGGAAAAATCTTATCAGGGTCATAGATGCAATAGAAACCAAGGATATTCCCATAAGCCAGCATCAAAAATATAAACTTTTCCTGTTCTTATGTAAATCAGAACAGTTCAAGGAGAATCTGCCTGAGATTGAAAAGATAATTCAAATCGTATTAGGATTAAGCGTCCGGCTTCACTTCACTTCTCATACGGTGAGAGAAGATGTGTATGATGCTGTTGGAGCAGGTATTCTTGGGTACACGCTCGGTCTCAATGGCGAAACGGTTAGCGAGACAGATGATGTATCGGCGACCATGATTCTTGATACACCAACCGATGATATTGAAGAGGTCAACCGATGCCTGTCCAATGTGGGAACAATTTTGGAATACTTTATTCTTTCCGGTAGGAATGTCAATGTTGACTATATTGTCAGAGGTGAGACTGAACTTGTCTTAGGTCGGAATAGGCTGGGATATAATACCAATATTTAAAATCAAGGAGGGAACCATATATGGAAATACTACTTTATTTCTTCGCCAGATATCTTTTAGCCCCGATTGTGGTTGCCGTGATGATATTCGCCATCACCGGTATAAACAATATCAAACGCAAGCTGAGCTTAAAGAAACTTATAGTGTTTATTTTGATAGGCACTATCATACTGTCATTACCCTGTCTTTTGGGTTTCTTGAGAAATGAATTTGTATGGGGCGGCCTGGCATTAACAATCCTTTCCTACCTTATATTTGGTTCCATTTTTTATATGTTGTCCACTTCCAAGATATTCTCCATAGTCGGCATTGATGAATCCCGAACAGCTCAGATTATTACGATGTCGATAATCTGTGTTCTTGGAGGATGGTGCTATTATCTATTGTTTGACTTAATCAGTGGACAGCCATACTCACTGTGGTGTGCGACCAACATTGTTTGGTTTGTAGTTCCTTATCTTGTCATGTATGGCAGAATGTTATTCATAAATATTCCGCATCCGATTTACGAACCGTGGGAACTCAGCTTCGGTGATTTTGACAGGAACAGATGGGATAATATTGATGCTTTCGGCTTCAGGGCAGTTAAGGTTAAGATAAAGCGAAAGGTCAATGACCCCAATTACGCATCTCTTGTTGTGCGTATTCCACTTGAAATATCATTGGGGAACTGGTTTAACTGGATGATTGAAGACCAAAACCGTCGTTTCCCACAGAATAAGATCGAGACATTTTATGATGGAGCGCAGATAGGTTGGATATTCTATACTGCAAAATGGTTTAAGATTCCTCTTTTTGTAAAGATACTTGACCCCAAACAAACATGTGAGGAGAACAATATCAGGAATAACCAAAGAATATATATAAGACGAGTTCAATTAGCCAATAAATCATAGGAGCAATTATGAAGATTTCCAAATACTTACCGATAAATTGGGTTAATGGTTTGAAATTGACCAGCGACCACTTCTTTGCAAGTCAGAATGCCGTCACGGAGACCATTAACCGTGAGGCAGGACGAGTCCTGACCAGTTACGACTACGGACTTGGTGAGGACATTGAAGGCGTAGGCTCAAATCTGGAGTTTGACATTTCTGGAGACACCTTATCTTCGGTCTGTGTTCGTCTTAAATGTTGCAATGCAATAACCCGTGGCGGTCTTCCCATCATTTATCATGAGGGTATGTATGGCGATGCTGTTCCGAGTGCTGTTATTACAGACTCAGGTATGTCAAATGAAGATAGCGACTATGTAGTCTTGTTGTCCGTTGACCCTTACACTCCAGTACTCGTCGGAGCTCCGGACCCAGATGAAGTACCGCTCCATCATCCGTATGTGCTACCAAGCATCAAGATACATATAATGCCTAAGAATCAGGTAAACAAGTCCTTCTACGATTATAATTTTCTGATTATCGCTGAGATAATGAAACGAGGTAACTCATATAGTGTGAATTATGACTATATACCTCCTGTACAACGCTGTGGATATCATGATGGAATAAAGACCTTCATTACCCAGCTGTCTCGAATAATGCGAAGCATCAATGAGAATGTGAGGACGATTTACAACCGGAACATATCAGACAGACGTCGCGATACACTTGCGGATAACACATTTAAGTTATGTGACGCATTTTCCACATTTTTCTGTTCAAAGATTTTTTATATAGAGCAGATAGCAAAAGAGCAGGCACCCATCTTCCTTATTCAGGCCATCAACGAATTTACCAACGAAATTAACTATGCACTTTTGCGTATGCCTGAGACAGAAAGGGAAAGTCTTCTCCAGTATTACTACGAGTGGACCAATGTTACTCCTTCAGAATTTCTCACAAGGGTTGAGGAAGTCATCAATATTGTCTACGATCATACAGAAATAAACCGGACGCTGTCCAAGATAGGAACATTCATGACATTAGTCAGCCGGATGTTCCAAAAGATGAGTGAGCTGGAATATATCGGTCTTGTCAGAGAGAATATCGTAGTGGTGGATGAGACCAATGAAGAAAAGACATCTGCAAAGAAACGCTCATGGTCATTCATGGGTTAACGTCCTAAACAGTAAACACAATGGAAGCGTCAAATAAACAAGAGCGATTTAGGGCAAAGCTTAGGTTTGCCATTGTCTTCGCCATATCCCTTCTGATGATTACCATCGGTGGTACTGTCTCTATTATTACGGCTCAAAAAGGAATCTCACTTCTTGAGATTAAGAAAGCTGAGTATGACAATGTCTTCAAAAAGCAGGCGGAACTCAATTTCCAGATTGAGGAACTTTTAAAAGACTTGAATAATCTTAAGACAAAGAAAAGAAATTCAAGTGAACACAAGCACATGCAGAAGATAGTTACCAAGAAGCGCATAATGATAGAGGAAGAAATCGATGGAGGTGAAAAACATTCGAAATATGGTGTTTATTCTACAATGCTTGAGCAGATTCGTGACATTCAATCCTCTTTGGATGAGATGAACCGTGAAAGTAAGAAGCGTGAAAGTAACATGGAACAGCTTGAAAAGAGCCGAATAAAATATCAAGAACTCACCAAGAATAAAGTTAAGACACAATGACTAAAGATGAAATACTATGGGGAAACGTACGTTTCTTTCTATTGCTGGCCCTCGCGGTTGCAATCATATTCTTAATTCTCTGCAGGTTTGTCTTGACAGTGCCGACAGAGGACAGTACTGACCTCATTAGTGATATCAATCGCTCTGAAGAGATTTTCCGTATACAGGATGCTCATGCCTTGAAGTCACAAAAAATTTGGAGTGACGTGGACTCACTGGATTTCAATATTCATCAAGTCCAGAGGATGGATGAGATTAAAGACGAGATTTCGGGCTTGCAGAACATCTTCCGTGAGAACAACCGTAATACCAAATTCCTATTTGGAGTATTAACTTCCCGCACTTTAAAATTCCAGTTTGATATTCAAGAAGAGCTGAGCAGTCTCAGACATAACAATGCTCTTATCGAACAAGATCTGGAAGAATGTAAGGCCAACCTATAACGCTTGTAAAGATGGAAAATAAGAAGGTTATCGTGATTATCGGACTTGTTGCCCTGTGTTGCATCATAGCCATTATGTTTATTCCCAAGCGGTCTCAGCTTGCAAACATTGATTTTTATGTATTCGATGCTAATGACAATTATCATTATGAAGTAAATGAACGATTGGAACTGCTGGTAAATGATACTGCTGCGATTGAAGGGAAAAGGCTTATATGGGAAATGGGCAATGGTGATACATTGATGAGGAACAAGAATGTATCGTATACCTATAAAAAACCGGGAAGATATCTGATAACCCTGAAGATTGATAATAATCATTCTGTCAATAAATATATTCGCGTTATTTCCGGCTTGGAGAAAGAGGCTATTGATTCCATTCCTCGTATTTATGGAGTATCAGAAGGATATCAAGGTGAGGAGTTGGTTTTCTCTGCTGAGGGAGATGGAATGGATACCTGGCTTTGGGAATTTGGTGAGAGTGGAACTGTCGATGCTTACGAGCAGCAGGTTGTCTACACATACGAATTGTCCGGTAATTATACGATACAGCTTCAGACGAATACGTCCAAGTATCCCATAAAACATAATATTACGATTCTCCCTCGTTTTGAAAAAGCAGAGGAACTTGTCACAGTCGACTCGTTGGCATTGGCACAGGAAGATATACGAAGACACCTCCAGGCTATTGCCAATGCTTCGTCTGCAAAAAAATCAATATATTACGATAACACAAACTATATAAGGGATAATTATTTTTGTACCGAACCTGAACAGGTCGTGGTCATCGTGAATGAAGAGAAGTACAATGACTTTATCGGATATTGTCAGGGACTGCATTTCCTTGAGAGCAATAAAAATAAACGTGTGAGTATTGATGAGGTGAAAATTGACAACTACTACTGTGTCACATCCATCCATGTAACCCAAAGCTATATAGAGAAATGAAGTATTTGAAAACTTATAAAGCCGTATTACTGTTGTTCATTGTCATTCTAAGTGGCAATGGAATCACTTTTGGACAGGTCTCTATAAGGGATAGGGTTAAGCTTACCGATAAGGATGTATTTAACTATACACCTTCTGTGGATATTGTAACCCGTAAAAACAAGACTCCAAAGATTGTTTATTCAGACAGAAACAGTAATCAGAGTTATGAGGATTCATACTACCAGACCAAAAGAAAAACTTATGATATTGGTACACCGTATTATGTGATTGGTGAAAAGAACGGAACATACAAACTGGTTAATGTCGCACCAGACATTCTCGGTAAGCCAAAATCTATCCTTAGCTTCCTGTTTAATGGTAAGAGACATTTCAAGGAACCCGGGAAAGTAGAATATGCCGGTTATATTCCCCAAAGCAATATTCTTTTATACGATCACGCATATATCAGTCCTGTCAACAATCGTCCTATAAAATATAGGATTGGTGCAACAGACATAAACGGACTATATGATATACACAGGTTCTTCAATGGAGACACATTAAAACTATATGGCGACCCCTTTCTAAGAAACAAACTGGACGGTGGCTTCATAAGCGGTGAGGTTGTATACCTGTATAAGGTAGATGATTCTGGAAAAGCAGCCCTTATATCTGACACTCCTACTCTATCAGACCCGTCAAGAACCTATCTGGGATGGGTTCCATACAGTTTTGTTGCTGAGGTAGGACAAGATGCTGCATATCGGATAGCTCCAAATGAGATATCTGATTCCATAAGTGGAATCTTGCCTTCACTGGCATCCGACACCTTTGTTTTCCCCAATATTAATATGCAAGGAAGCATATTATTCGATTTGGACGGGAACTACAATAACGATGAGCCAGACAGTGTGCGGATCAACTATCCGTTTTCGGTCTGGGACCAAGAATGGAATAAAATAATCAATATTGCAGGCACCGATATAATTGTATCGGACATAAAGCTTTTTGAGAATCAAAGCAAGAATATAAACATACATTTACTATTCTTTGATAAAGACAGTTTCTCGTTAGCTCCATACATCAATGTCTTCCAGAATCTCAAACTGAAACTTCCGCATGACAGGCATTATACATATTCAGCGACAAGAATTTCATCCAATTCGCAGAATCGTTATATCGAGCCAACATCTGATTTTTCCACATGGCTGGATACGCTGCAACGTAGTTTCTCATCCAGAACATTCGGTCAAAAGTCATCATATAGCGGATTAGATGGTGCAATCAAGCAGATTTCGCATGAGGTGCCTGAGAAGTTCCAAAATAACATATTCATCATCATCGGGTCTAACCAATCCGTATCAT
>CAYQXG010000077.1:0-13856 GCA_964421525.1 uncultured Sangeribacter sp.
CGCTAGCGTTCATCCTGAGCCAGGATCAAACTCTCCGTTGTTAAATATATATTTTATAATATATCTTCAATTTGTTTTGTTTTCCCGGCTTCCTGCGGATGGAATCCTTGACGGGAACCCCGGTCCATGAACCTGTGTCCCCTTGTCTCTGCATTCCTGGCGCCCACCTCGGTGCGCGCCAGCGCTGCTTGTCTTGTGGCATCATGTCATTGTTCTCTTCAGTCTTCGCAACCGTCTTCACGGTCCCGGGCTTTCATTTCTGTGCCCTCCCGTTTCCCGATTGCGGTTGCAAAATTACAACCTTTTTTCCCCCTGTGCAAGTTTTTTTATGCCGAAGGGCATCTTTTTGCCCAATATGGCGCGTAATCATTTTTTATTCACCAAAATAAAAATATGTTAAAATGTATTTATTAATGTTAATATAAAAATACTGAATTCTCTTTCACTCTCATATTTCCCTAAACACTATTTTTTCTTTACAACTTTGCCATCTATTATATACAATCCTGCAGGCAAATCTGAGTATTTTATATGTGAAGGGAATCGAAATCCATTAATAC
Organism: uncultured Sangeribacter sp.; assembly: GCA_964421525.1. Lineage (GTDB taxonomy): Bacteria > Bacteroidota > Bacteroidia > Bacteroidales > Muribaculaceae > Lepagella. Next base: position 561 of record CAYQXG010000077.1, read on the forward strand.
TATAAATTCCTTTTGTAGAAAAATTCCAATTTGTTGGATTGTCTGTCATTTCATCTACGCCATCAGTATGATCAATGCCTCCAAGACCTTTGACTATACCGGCATAGGCATGCTTTCGATAAAAGGTATTATGAGTCCAAATTCCTACGGGGGTATTTGCACGCCATCCGCTGTTGGATGGCGAGTCCGTTGGACACCAAAAACAGATACCCCACTGCTGCTCCGGTGGAATAAGGCGGAAATATTCTTTCAATATCCACTCATAATAGTCTGCCATGTTTTTGTGTTGCGTCTCCGACATTTCAGAAGTAGCAACATCTTTGCCATTGGCATTGACATAACCCATATCGAATTCGCTGACACGAACCAATTTTCCGGAAGCAGCCATCAACTTAAACATGTTGGTTATCGCATTTTTCTTGCTCGCTAAAGTACCACTGTTCTCATAATATGATATGTGCATTTGGGTACCGATGCCATCAACATACGTTACTCCATCAGATTCCCATTTTTTGATCCAGTTTATAAGCGACTTCAGTTTCTGATTACCATCCCAGTCACTCTCAAGGTTATAGTCATTTATAAACAGCTTAATATCCTCGGGACCATACTGACGCGCATATCTTACTGCCCTACGTACATATTCAAGGTCGCCCATGTGGTCTTGCCAATAGAAAGAATCTCCACCCACATCCCATGTGGCATCACCATTATATCCGTCTGAATGTTGCAGTGCATAGTTGCCATAGCCATCATTTCCTCCTCCCGATATTGCCTCGTTTACCACATCCCAGGCTTTCACCTTGCCACCACAAGCAAGCATCATTCCTTTTATCCATTGCTCCATAGCTCCACTCAGCACTTCGAGTTTCTCCTCTTTAGATAAAGGAGTGCTTTGTGGAAGCTGGAGGGAAAATTCACATTCACCTATTTGTGGAGCAGTGACAGCACCCCTGTCTTTCTTCATCTTGAACGACCCAAGTTCATCATTATCGATAGTACCGTTGGCGATTTGCTCCACACCACCAATCTTAAGACTAACATTATCGAAATAGTAAATATTGGCATCTGCCAGTTCGCTTAGATTAAAGGCAATCGACCGACCACCTTTAGAAAAATTTCCTGAAACCTTGACTGTCTTCCAATCCGTACTAAAATCTATATTGCCGAGTGCATTATAATCCACATAAGTACCCGGTTCAGTATGAATCTGCGTAGAAGCCTTTGCAGCTTTGTCAGCACGCACGTCGGCAGTGAATTCATAGCTCTGTCCGGAAGAGAATGAGGAGGGACATAAAATCCAGAATTGATTATCCCACACATCCGACTTTCTGGCAGAAGCCTCAATTTTAAGATAGCGACGCTTCTCATTGATTTTCATCGCACCTACACTCTCGCCAACCTTTATGCTACGAATGTAAATATCTCCAACATAATCCCCACATTGAAGGAGCAGGAAAGGATTATTAATAGGACTTTCATATTTAACCTTAACTTCTTTCCAATCTGTTGTGAAAGAGAAATCAGTATTTATTCCACTACCCCAATCTCCAAGCTTTGAATGCATGGTGCCTTCTTTGGAACCTCTTATTTCATAGGTAAACTCATAAGTTTTGCCCGACTCTGTGGGAATGTTATCAAAAGCAACAAACTGAACTTCCCACGAGTTGACTATATTTGTAGTGTGAATATTCAAACCATCTGAAGAAGAGAAATTAAGTGAAAAACCATATTTCGACTTATCCGCAGTCCACCCAACATTTTGTTGGCTACGGAAATCTTTCGAACCGACTTCTACATTTACCGTAGTATCAGGATTTTCAAAAGGGGCTGCTGCCTTGTCTTTTATAAGGCCTCTTAACCATCCGTTAGGTTGCTGAGAGTGCCATGCAAGCGTGTGGCCATATACATTTATGCCAGCCTTTTCAGCTGCATTTACATATTGAGTAACACGTGAAAAATCCATATTTCCACTATTGTTTACGCAACTTGACATTTTCATGGCATTACCTGCTACCGTTTCAGTAAAATTGTCGTTTGTAAGTCCTGCTACAGTCTGATTACTGAGATAGTCGCTCACTGTAGTTCCTATGCCAAGTTTGAAATTTGGATATTTGTCATAATCTATGTAATTCTTAAGAGGGGAATAATCCTTCAAATAATCATAATTTGGATCATTAGGTTTTCCTTGCTCATAATTCTTCAGAGTTTGTGCCGACACAGAAAGTACAGAAAGAGCTGTTATTGCAGTTATTGCTAATATTTTCATAGATCTCGGATTTTATATTATTTCTCCACTAAATTTACTATTTATTCCACATCATCTAATTCCACCTTTCCCAGAGGATCATATTTCTCCGCCCAATCATTGTATATACTATATAATTCGGCAGGATAACTGTTATACCAACTGTAGCCATTCCTTCGTTCCTTTCCTATCTCATCAAGACTTTTGCGCGGCACGCCATCACGGTCGCAGACGTAAATCTCACATTTGTCAAGATCATAAAACCTCCCCCAGATAGGGCCCGCTTTTGAATCTGCCACAAGGCGTGTATCAGCCTCCGGAGTCTTGGGTTCTCCAGTGCGTTCAAGCCGATAACCCATCAACTTATTGGAATCAAACCACTTCATAGCACCATGCACCGCAGCTTTCACTCGATTGTCAGGATCTGGAAGCGACATAAGCAAATTTACAATCTGAACACTTTCTTGTGAACAGAATGAAGGTAACTCATAAGACCTTGCAGGGGCGGGCAAATATGTATAACGGTCATGTTGCTGACACCAGACTGTCGGCTCTCCGTCGACACGAATCTGAGTGGCAAGTATGCACTCTATCCCTTTCTCAAACGACAATTGCACCCTTCTGCACATTGTCTCATCGACGAGCGCCCCATTATATGGACTTTTTTGCTCAGCAACATCGCGCAATATTGTCAATGTATTCACCATCGCACCATCATTATAAGTTATATGAATCTGGTAACCCTGAGGATTAGGCCAGAATTGAGGCCAACCGCCGTTGTCATACTGCCCCGACAGGAGATATTCCAATCCCTTATTGAACGAATCCTGATAACGATTGTCTCCGGTGGCCTGAAACATACGTGCAACAAAAGCAATCTGAGTCGTGGTGGCTAAATTATCAGTGGTAGAGTCATCCATGCGCTCTTTCTGCCTGATAACCTCATCCAACTCTTCATCTGAATGATACCGGCACATATCGATATTCTTAGGCCATCCACCTGTAGCACGCTGATATGCCAAAACCTGTTCTCCAATACGGGCAGCCTCAGCTGTAGTGAAAAACTCAATATCAGTTCTCCGAAGTTCATCCATGTGGCGTGCAGAGGCAATAGGCAGATGAAACAATAAAACCAATATTACAGTATAAAACAACTTATATAACTCCATTTTCATCTATAACTTAATTTTCATCCAGTTTCTGCAAAAGTAATAAAAAAAATCCTATTTCTGGCGGCAGTATGTTATAAAACATATCTTTCTTATAAATAAAGAAGCTCTCATCAACAATCACAATCTCCAACATTGCAAAAAAAGAATGGCGATCGGTTGGATGCCATTCTTTTGTACTCAAGTCCTTATTTAGATTTTTTCTTATAGTATGATTTTTTGTGTTGTAGCTCCGACATGGATGATAAATATTCCTTTTCCAAGATGAATCTCATCTCCGTTGGCTCCCTCTGCCACCTTGACTCCATCTATATTGTAAATAATCGCCTTTATATCATTTGGCAGTCCAACTAACTTTATTGCATCACCAGCCTTGATGACTTCATACTCATTGTCATTGACAACCGGCACATTTGATGGCTTACTATCCTCAATTATATTACCGAATCTATTCCATATCTCATTGTTGGCATAAATCTCCTTAGTACCCTGAGGAACATGAAGGGTTATTTTTTCAAAATTTCCAAAGTTGAACGGATCTCCTATATCATCAGGAATTGCCTCGCTATTCTGCCAGTGTACATAGATATCAGTCAACGAATAGGGAGAGAACGCAGCATCTTCAAGAGTTACAACAGATTCAGGAATATCCAATTTCTTGAAATCTGCTCTGAAAGCATACATTCCAATTCTTCTCAATCCTTCAGGGAGAATGAGATTTTCAAGAGTTTTATTTTCCAAAGAAAATGCCCATGGTTGAATCACTTCCAGTTTTGATGGTTCGGAGAATGTCAAATCACTGACAGTCGTTCCTGAAAATGCGCCAAACTCGATGGAACGAACATTGGCTCCAATTGCCACAGCATCGAGAGTTGCATTCTGAAAAGCCCAAGTGTCAATTTTTACTACAGGAACTGTTCTACCTTCAAAAGTTACTTCAGAAGGTATTTCTACATTACCTGAGTAATTATCAGGCCTATTGTTACGCCTTGTCAAGATTGCCTCCTCATCTTCAAAGCGATAATAATATCCGTCAATTGTCTCTACTCCCGGATCAGGATCTCCAAGAAATATTGGATTTGTATAAGTCTTCTCTCCATTAGCAACGCTTAACAATACATAGTCACGCATGTTATCTGCAAAACAGAATTTCTGCCACTCGCCTCCACTAAGTCTGTAAACTGGATATAGGATATACTCTCCGTCGTCAATAGAATTGTTAAAATCAATGCTATTCATGTTAAATGAAATTGCATTAGGAATTTTTTTCTCAACAAAGTATTGTGGCTGCTCTGACTTTTCTGATTTAGCGGCAATGCCAATCTCTATTGAAGATTCTAGTTCACTATCTATCCATCCCTCAAAATCGCATTCTAAAGTGTTGTTTTTTGACCAGGAAAAATCTTTAGTGCAACCTGCCCAAATCCTAAGTTGACCATTACATTCAGGCATTATTGAACAAACAATAAATGGGAATGAGTCAAACCCTGTTGCAGATGAGAGAAAATAACCGTTCGAACCTGATCCCCACCCGAAATTATAATGAAAATATCCATCCGAATCATAGCCATCACACACAAATGCATGAGCACCTCCTTGACTGCCTCCTGTCACATAAATTGGTCGAGAAGAATCCAACTCATTTCTCATTATCGACTCGTAGTATCCAAGCGAGCAGCGCGGACGATGCACTCTAAAAATACTTTTGTCATATCCAAAGAATTCGATTAGTCCTGACATCATCAGGGCTGCTCCCGTTGCCTGTCCGAAATATGAACTGTTAGCAACAGCACAATCATACACCAACTTCGCCACGGCATCCTTAGATTCCTCACTATATTCCACTCCGGAATAGGTTGGAAGCATAAGATCCCAATTATATTCAGATTTGCTGAAATCCGCAGATATTTCCGTACCATTCCAGGTGTATGAAAATTGTCCTTTCCCTTGTAAAGGATACTTGTAGTAGCGCATTATCTGGCCTATGGCTATATTGGTACATCCCGCCGGAGCTTGGAATTCTCCTCCAATTTCAGGAAACAGTGCATTATATGGATAATACTGATCCCATTCTATATCACCTAACAATGGTTCTACGCTCTCTCCCGTTCGTGTAGGTGGAAGCAAAAGACATTTTCCTTTGGTATTTATTTCAGAAAGGTCCTTCACCAACCCATCTACTAACAAACGGGCTGCTCCGGGCATACTCTCATAATTGAAGGTTCCGGAAAAAGAATAAGCCAATACCGGCTGAGGCAACCTATCATCAGTTCCAACGAGCACCCAGCCACCCTCTAAATTGTTGATTATGTAGATTTCTTCATTCAGTGTTGTCAGACTCAGCTGAGATAAATCCGGACCATTACGAGTGATAGACGTTTGGCGCGAAAACACTTCATTTGCTAACTCCTTCGCTTTATGTTGAGTAATTTCAGCTGACATCTGCGAAATAAAGACAGCAGATGCAACTAAGGAGAAAAAGATTCTTTTATTCATATTTCATGTGATTAAGAGCCCATCTCATAAATTTGAGAGCCCCAAGTTTCCAATGCTCGCCCAAAACCGCCCCAGGGGCCCTCAAATTTTTATGAGATGGGCTCTAAGTTTACAAGACATAGATAGACATAGACCACTTGAGTTTCTAAAAAATAAATGTCTTGAATGGTTAGCAACTATTCAAATGCAAAGTTAAACGATTTATCTTAATCCACAAATTTTTTAACAAAAAAAGAAGAGAAAAACACTAAAAACGATAGTTTGCAAACTTTTTGACAACAATTTTTTTGGCATACCATATAATAATTTTGGTCATATTGGGACACAAAAACCATTCTTTGCCTAATATCTATAGGTTATATTGGAACATTTTATTAATTTTGCACTGTTTTTGGAATTTCATGCAATAATGGCATTTGACTTTTCGAAATCACTTAAACCTGAAGTCTATCTAACAACGATAACCCATAATGAAACATTTCAAATTAGGATATACAATAATTGGAGCTACGGCAGCATTAATTGGTCTTGCTGCTTGCGCCGATGAGAATCCGTGGGGAAACACCTCTAAAGATTACGGAAGCATAAGATTATCTCTATCTACCGGTAGTGATATCGCAACTGCTAAACCTGTTTTCAGAAGTGGTGATGATTCAAGAGCAAATGATCCTAACGATCTCAACACATATATAGATGTTCCTTCTCCTGAAGACTTCTCTATAAAACTTGAAAAATCTGACGGTTCTTATTCAAAAACATGGACCTCGCTATCCGCTTTCAAGGAAGAGGCTGCTAAGAGTACTTTCAATACAGGGTCTTATACAATGACTGCTTATTTTGGAGAAAAGGGCAAGCAGGATTTCAACGCCCCTTATTTCGAGGCATCATCCACTTTTACCGTTCTCTCCGACCAGACTAAGGAAGTGAACCTGGAAGCTGAGCTTAAGAACTCGATGGTGAGTGTGAACTACACCGATGCTTTCAAGGACTACATGAAAGACTATCACACCAAAATCCATACTGAAGGAAAGACAGACGACATCATCTACAGAATGGATGAGACAAAACCCGCGTTTTTGGAACCAAACAACGCCTCGCTAACCGTGCATTTCACTACTAAAAATAAAGATTACACTAAAGATCTTTATCTGGGAGAATTTGCACCTCAAGCAAAGACCTTGCATAACATGACACTTGATGTCACTGAAAGCCAGAATGGAGATAGAACGCTCATCATAAGTTTTGATGAGACATTGGAGGAAGATGATATCATCATTGATCTTACCGATGAACTTTACACAACTCCGGCTCCGGTAATCACCTGCGTAGGATTCAATAATGGAGAAACCGTTGATATGCTTGAAGGAACCAACAGCTCCTCTGATCTGAAAATGACTGTATTTGCTGAAGGTATCATTGAATCAGCAAAGTTCACTGTCTCGTCAAACAAATATGACCCGGCATGGGGTAAAGAGATTGACTTATGTAAGGCCACGGATTTGCAGAAACAACAGATCAATCAGGCCGGCATTGAGGCTAATGGATTCGGATTCGAGCGGACCACAGACAAATCTGCGTTTCTGACTCTGACAAAATTTGGTAGGAGTTTGCCAAAGGGAGTGCACGAAATATCTCTTGTTGTAACTGACAAAAATGATTGTGTCAGCGAAACGGCATGTGTAATTCTTAATAGCGAGGAAATAACTATAATTCAAGTTGGGGAATCTACACCTATTGAATATGGGTCTGGAACTGCTACCCTGACACTCGACTATAACGGACAGAATCCCTCAGATCTTGTATTTAGATCAAACGGGCAAGATCTGACAGTTTCAAGCTTTGAAGAAGACACTTCGACAAGGGCTTTTGAAACTAAACGATACACATTCTCTTTAACCAACGTACCGGGAACAACAAAGTCTTCCGTTTCGATTAGTGTTGCACATAAGACAAAACAACCTGAGAATTTTGAAATTCCTGTTAATGTTCCATTATATAAGATTGAAGAATATGATGCTTTCAGCAAATATGCATATCTTAGAATCTCGGCAGATGATCCATCCAAACTGTCGCTCATCATGGACAACATTGCAATAAAGGGCAATGGCAAGGAACTCTCAATCGCATCAAAAGATGCATCGACCGGCATCATCACACTGACTGGTTTGGAACAGACCACCGTTTATGACGTCACCTCATCTATCACCGAGGATGCATGGATTAATTATGGAAGTTTCACCACTGAAACTGAACTTATCATCCCCAATGGAGATTTCTCTCAAATTGACAGTAAAAAACTTGAAAGTGGTACTTTACAGGTAGGTGGAAGATTCTCTGCGGGATTTAATATATATTATAAACATAACTCCAAGTTTTCTTACAACTTGCCTTCTGACTGGGCCACAATTAATTCTAAAACTGCATGGGATAAATCATCAAACCAAAACACATGGTATGTAGTTCCTTCTTCTTGGTTAGAAAACGGAAATGGATTAATGAGAAATGTTGGATATAACAATAGCGGAGATAACATTCCAGATGATCAGCATGCAGCAGCAACCTACAATAAAAACGCCCCTTCTGAAAATCAACTAATTAAAGCTGCAGGTGAGATATTCCTTGGCAAATATTCCTTTAATGGGACTGAAACCAAAAGCGAGGGAATTGATTTTGCAAGCCGTCCGCAAAGCGTAACTTTCGATTATGATTATACTCCAATAAATGAAGACAAAGGTTATGCTTTGATTGAAATCCTTGATACAGAAGGCAACTCTCTCGGCAAAGAAGTTTTTGCTCTTGACGCCGGTTCCGGTTCAGAGAAAATAAACTTTAACTATGGGACGTTTGGCAAAAAAGCAGCAATTTTAAAAGTTTCTTTCAAGAGCAGCAATCAAGAAACACCTCCAATAAATATACCTTCTGGAGATAACTTGAATGAGGGTAAAACCGGAAATAATGATGTGCCTGTCAACTTATATAAAGCAGTTGCAACCGGATCTGTTCTGAAGATTGACAATGTGGTAGCTCATTATGGAGATGCACCGGGCACAACCCCGGCAGCGGCACAGAAAAGAAAAACTACTAAAAGGAAATAAGACATGAGACATAAAATATATTCCATACTTATTGCAAGTGCTGCAATTCTGGCATTGCCAGGATGTGAAAAGGAAGCTGCATTCAACATGAATCCTGGCGAAGGTCAGTTGAATTGCAACGCTCTTAATGTAGAATATATAAGCCGCGGAAAACCTGTACGCTCTTCTGAAATTGAATTGGGTGACTTTGTCGTTGACTTCGTAAACACAGCCACCAACGAAGTGGCAAGAAGTTTCAAATATTCCCAGATGCCGGAAATAGTATCTCTGCCGGAAGGTAATTACCGTGCTGAAGCCATATATGGCGACAATCCGGTAGCTGCATGGGAATCACCTTATTACTTAGGCAATTCTGAATTTAACATCACTGCAGGAGAAATTACGGAAGATGTCAACGATGTGGAGTGTGTTCTAAGCAACATACGCGTGAAAGTAGACATCAACGACTCCGGTCTTGGGCTGGTTGGAGACGATGCAAAGGTTGTGGTCTCAGCAGGAAACGAAGGCAAACTCATCTTTGATCAAACCACCAACGACAAAGCCGGATATTTCAGGTATATCGAAAACAGTTCCACGTTAGCTGCAGACTTCTCCGGTACTGTCGATGGTGTTTACATAAATCCTACAGCATTCATATTCAATAATGTAGAAGCGGGAAATTCTTATGAAATCAACATCAACATCAATAGCCCGGACAATGTTGAACCTGGATACGTAGTGATTGGCGGAGAAGCCGGAAAAGAGATTAAAATCAATGCCAAGATATCCATTGAAGATGAAACTAAAATAGTTAATCCAAACGAGCCGGATGACGATATATTAGTTGACGACATGCGTCCGGTAGATGGATCCGGAAATGGCTCGGATCCAAACGGCAACAAGGATCCGGAACCCGAAACCAAGGGACCGAAAATCATTCCTACAGCTCCGGCATTGAAATTAGGTGAATGCTACATCATAACAAGTGCTGAAGCAACTCCTGTTTCTTTTAAAGTCACGAGCGGAACAGGGATCACCGAATTTAAAATTATCATTGAATCCAATAAACTGACTCCTTCTGAACTTCAGGGTGTCGGTCTCTCAGACAATCTCGATCTAATTAATCCGGGCAGTCTTGAAGAAGCACTTAATGGACTTGGATTCAAAACAGGTAAAGATGTTCAGGGTCAAAAGGAATGTTCATTCGATATCTCAGGATTCGTTCCGATGCTTATGATGCTGGGGGCGGGAGAACATAAGTTCAAAATAACTGTTAGTGATGAAGAAGGAACCGCGGAAGAAACACTGTGGCTCAAAAACGACTGATCATCAACCCTATAATCAAAACAATTGAAGAAAAATGAAAAATCTTATTTCCAATATATTGAGTGGGGTTGTTATCCTTTCGTCGATATATGCCCTCTGTGGTTGCTCGGCCGAGAATCCATTCGAGACTGAAGGAGAAGGCATCGTTCAACTCCACACAGTTGTGAACAGTATCACTACAAGAGCCGATGAAGACTCTAATCCACTTGAGGATAATTGCGTAGTATATATTTCAAGTAGCAAAGGACTAATTTATAAGAAAGTCGGTCTAAAAAACGTTGACCCTCAGATCACATTAAAGGAGGGTTCTTATGTGGCTGAAGCATGGACCGGGGACTCCGTCGGTGCATCATTCATCAGTAAGTTCTTCCGTGGATGCGAAAAGTTTGATGTAACAAAAGGGAGCACCAACAATGTTGTTCTAAACTGTAAGATTCAAAACGTAGTGGTATCGATAAACACAAATTCCATCGATCCTAACCTTATGAAAGATGACTACAAAATCACCATCAGCACATTGCGAGGTACTCTTGAATTTACAAAAGACAATGCTTCTGACGCCAGAGGATATTTCATGCTTCCCATTAAGAAAGACACATCGGATGAAGAATTATCCGAGACCACATCGGCTGACAGTGAACCGGATTATGACGACAAATCACTCGACGATTCATCTCTTGTCTTCACTATCTCCGGGTCGAGGAAAGATGGAAAACCATTTTCAAAAAGCGGGAAAATCAAAAACGTCAAAAGAGCTCACCAGTATATACTGAACTTTGCATATAATCCTGAGCCATCCAGCTCTGCATCAGAGGGAGCCGCCTTTATAAAGATACACGTCAAAGATGAGGATCTGCAGGGCACCGAGAACGTAACGGTACACACACGCCCAACCATCACGGGTGTCGACTTCGATATAGCAAAACAATTGGTCTACACTTCTGATGAAGACATTCCGGAATCCATCTCAGTGCAGTTCTGTGGCTTTGGTGGTCTCAAATCGCTCTATGTGGAAAATGAATCAGCTTCAGCACTTGGTCTTCCTGCCTCTAATCTAAACCTCTTTGAATCAAGTGAGGCTCAACTTCAGGCTTACGCCGGAGTTGGTTTTGAATTATCCCAACCTAAATACAAGGAAACCACTAACGTTGCCACTGCTTCCTTGAAGATACATAAAAGCTTGATTCAAAAGCTATCTAAAGATAAACAGACTGAGCACGTGATAAAACTACGGATCACAGACAATGATGAGACTCCCCAATCGGCAGAGGCGTTCATTAGAGTTGCGCGCAATGAAAATGCAATTATCGTAGAGGATCCTATCGAATTAGAACCGATAGACCCTGAAAAGAATTATCTCTGCCTCACTCCTCACAGCGCAACAATCACCTACACCCTGTCTGACAAATATGAAGGGACACCGGGAGTGGAATATTGCAAAGTGAATGAAAACAATTGGATATTTGTTGCCGCAGACGTAGCAAATGCCGATGGTTCAAATGAAAAACCATCTTTGACAATCTCTGGCCTTGAAGAAGCCACCGAGTATAAATATCGTGGTGCCTGCGGAGACTTCCACAGTGATAATGTCATGACCTTCACCACTGAATCCAAATATATCATTCCCAATACAAGTTTTGAAGACTGGTCGACATATCAAGCGCAGACAATGTTGGGTAAAAAAACAGTCGTATTGCCCGGAAGCACCGGTGACAAGGAGACTTCTTTCTGGGGATCAGGCAATGAGGGAGCAGCCACTGCCAATATGACACTGACTGACAAATCAACCGACATGAAGCATAGTGGACAATATTCAGCAAGACTTGCTTCTAATTCTGCCATGGGAGTCATAGCCGCAGGTAATATCTTCACCGGATCTTATGTAAAGACCGACGGCACTAATGGTGTGTTATCCGTAGGTCGCCCTTACAATGGATCTCACCCCGCAAAATTAAAAGTTTATGCCAACTATAGGCCAGCAACCGGTGTAAGTGTTAAATCAGGTAATGAAAAATTTGTCCCTGCAGATTTTAGCGGAGGTAAAGATCATGGCCAGATATACGTAGCTCTTACAACAGAAGCAGTCGAGATCAGAACGAATCCCGACAACCGCAAGCTCTTTGACCCGAATGACCAGGTGGTACTTGCTTATGGTCAGGTGACTTGGACCGATGATTTCGGTCCGGACGGTCAATTACAAGCAATTGAGATTCCATTGGAATATAATGACCGGGCAAAAAAATTCAAGCCATCCCATTTGGTCATAGTCTGCTCAGCATCCAAATATGGAGATTACTTCAGCGGAAGTAAAGGATCAACAATTTATGTTGACGATTTTGAACTTATATACGAATAAATCTTCATCTCAACTTAGGCCCCGACTCATAAAAAATGGGGGTCGCTAGGGCGGCTTTGGGCGAGGGATTTTCGCAAGCTGAAGAGGGAGCTTAGCGAGCTAAGTGACCGATGAGGCTTGGCGAAAAGCACCGCCCAAAGACGGACAATTCGGCCAATTTTGATAATTTCTGCCGTACAACCCCTGTTCATGAGGAGTGGGTGCACGTCGGTTGCGTCCGAATGGGCATCGGATGCAGTCAGTATCAGTAAGATTCCCAACTCATGCGAAATACCGGAGCATGAAGAATATCATTGCAAACAAGGTCATGTAGCCAGCAGTGCAGAGGTATCTCTCATAGTTGCGCATCAATCTCCTGTATGTCTGCAGCCATGATATGGTGCGTTCCACGACCCAGCGTCCGTCTATTGGGACAAAACCTTTGGAGCCGAAGTTCGACTTGACGCATTGCAGTGAGATGCCAAGCTCCTTAATCGGCATTTCCCTTAATGCACCACGGTATCCCATATCTGCCTTGATGACAGTAATCTGCTTATTTATTCCTTATACACGCTTTCCTCCGTCAATTCCGAAGATGGCCTGCGGGAGCCCTGTGCGTACGCTCTGGCTGTCGATGACCGCAATGGT